>QNDV01000241.1 GCA_003646045.1 bacterium | reverse complement strand
CGCGGCTGGTACGGGCTCCCAGGCCCATGAGCAGGATATCCGGAGCCGCCACCAGCACATCGCCCCCCTCCAGGGGTGCTGTGGGGCCGGAACCACCCAGCAACGCTGGATTGACCGTGGTGGCCCCCAGGTCGGGATGGTAGTCGAAGATGGCCTCCATGATGCACGCCTCCCGTCCCCGCACCTGGTTTGCCATGCGCGAAACCAGGACCCGATCGCCCACCACCGCCGCGGCGTCCCGGGAGAAGAAGAAATTGTGCAGAGGCGGCAGGGAGTAGCGGTCTCTGCTGAGGAAGCGCGACAGGTTGTCCTTGACCAGGGGCACACCTTCGATGAGCAGGCGCGACAGTTCCCGCGGTTCGCAATCCGCCAGCATGTCCGCTATGGCGGGCATGTCCTCGGCCGCGCAGATCCGCGCCACCAGTTCCGAACGCACCTGCGGATTCAGCAGGATATCCGCCAGCAGATCCTTCACCCCGAAGATCCGGGTGCGCTTCTCCAGTACACCCTTGAGTTGGGCATACTCGTCAGCGGCCACGGCCAGGTTCAGGATATCGCTGTAGAGGGCCCGCTCGGCGTTCTCGGGGGTCATGTTGGCGATCTCGCTCCCCGGCTCGTGCATGACCACGCCGGTCAGACGCCCGGTCTCCGAATCGACCGCGATGGGAAACTTGCCTGCCATGTCGCCTCCGCTGGAGCGGCGGCCGCCCGTCGGCCGCGCGGACCCAGCATAGCCGTGCCCGCGGGCCGGGGCAAGCAGCAGCCGATCGCCGTGTTCAAGCCGCATCGAAAAGTCCCCTCAAGTCGCTCCGACAACGGCCGATCAGGTGTGCGAGACGTATCCACCGGAAAGGAACCATGATGCACAACAGTCGTAAACGACCGCGCCGTAACACCCCCCACGTGGTCAAGGCGATAGATATCGCCACCATGCAGCCCCTGGGGCGCGTCGTTGACGTGACGGCGGACGGATTGATGATTGTCACGGAGAAGAAGATGGAAGTGGGCGAGTCCTTCTCCCTGCGCCTCAACCTGCCGGTCATGATCCAGTTCCGGTCCGAGATCGACATGGAGGCCATCGTGCGCTGGACCTCCAAGGACGCCAACCCGAAGTTCCTGCGGGTTGGTTTCCAGTTTGTCAGCATCGACGGCGAGGATGGGTTGTTGTTGGAAGAGGTCATGCACAAGTTGAACCTCGTTGGCTGATCCCCGCCCACCGGTTACAAGGGAGCGTCCTGGCGGCGCTCCCTTTCTTTTTTAAATTCCCGATTGAATAGCGACGGGCCGCACTGGTTAGATGGCGTGACGAGATCATTTGCCAACGTCATCCGCCACCGGGAGCAACGTCATGTCCATCAGCCCCGTACTTGTCTGGTTCCTGGCCGGTCTGGTCCTGATCCTACTCGAATTGGCAGCACCAGGTGTGATCCTGGTCTTCTTCGGCCTCGGTGCCTGGGTCGTCGTGGCCACCACCGCCCTGGGCCTGACCGGCGGCCTGACTTCCCAGTTGCTGGTCTTCGCCGTGGCCTCGCTGCTGCTGCTGGTACTGCTGCGCCGCTGGTTCCGCAACAAGCTCCACGGACACGAAAGCGCCGGACAGAGCGGTGCCGACAATCTGGACAATCCCGCCGGTGACCTGGTCACCGTGACGGTGGCCATCGCACCCGGCTCCGACTCGGGTCGCGTCGAATACAAGGGTGCCACCTGGAGTGCGCGCAGCGAGACCTCCATCGCCGGCGGACAGCGCGCCCGCATCATCGACACCGAGGGCATCACCCTGGTGGTGACGCCTGACCAGCAGGACCCGGACACAGGGAGCAAATCATGACCGGATCAATCATTGCCGCGGGACTCGTCGTCCTGGTCATCGTCACCTTGATCAACACGGCACGCATCGTACCCCAGAAACGTACCTACATCGTCGAACGACTGGGCAAGTACTCGCGCACCCTGGGCGCGGGCTTCCATGTCCTGACGCCCTTCGTGGACCGGGTGGCCTACAAGCACTCCCTCAAGGAGGTGGCGGTGGATGTACCGCCCCAGACCTGCATCACGCGGGACAACATCGCCGTGGAAGTCGATGGGGTGCTGTATATGCAGGTCATCGACCCGGTTAAGGCCAGCTACGGCATCGAGAACTTCGCCTTCGCTTCCACCCAGCTGTCCCAGACCACCATGCGTTCGGAAATCGGCAAGTTGGAGCTGGATAAGACCTTCGAGGAACGTGACCTCATCAACGCCGCCATCATCACGGCGGTGGACAAGGCCTCCGACCCCTGGGGTGTGAAGATCACACGCTATGAGATCAAGAACATCCACCCGCCCCAGACGGTGCGTGACGCTCTCGAGAAGCAGATGCGGGCCGAGCGTGAGAAGAGGGCCGCCATAGCCCTGTCCGAGGGTCAGCGCCAGTCCACCATCAACGTGGCCGAGGGTACACGACAGGAAGCCATCGCCAACTCCGAGGGCGAGAAGCAGAAGAAGATCAACGAGGCCGAGGGCAAAGCGCAGGAGATCAAACTGGTGGCTGCGGCCACGGCCGAGGGTATCCGCCGCATCGCGGAAGCCATCCAGGAACCGGGTGGTGCCGACGCTGTGAACCTGCGGGTAGCCGAGCAGTACATCAAGGAGTTCGGAAACCTGGCCAAGGAGGGCAATACCCTCATCATCCCCTCGAACCTGAGTGAGATCGGCTCCATGGTGGCCTCGGCCAAGAGCCTGCTGGACAGGACGCCCTGACGGTCGGGGCAGCGGTGACAGGAACAAGGGCCCGTCCCACCCGGGACGGGCCCTTGTTCGCCAGCGGACCCGACTCAGTTCGAGACCGGCTCCTCCACTTCCTCGGTGGTGTCAACCGCCAACTGGCGTAACTGCTCCTCGTTCCAGCTCTCGGCCAGGGCCAGCAGTTCCCGCAGGGTGGAGGCCTTCTGGAACAACGCCAGGGCTTCGTGTAGCTGGGTATCCGCCTCGATAGCCACGCGGTAGGCGGCCTGGGGGCCGATGACCCGGCGCGACAGTTCCCGTCTGATACCCCGCTTGAGGTAGGCCTCGTTGGCATCCAGGAGTGAATCGTTCATGGCGAGTTCGAAATCACCCAGGTACTCCTCGATATTCTCACGCTGGTCCAGGAACTCCTTGAAGGCCGTGAAATCATCATCGCTCACGTCTGCGGTAGCCGATACTCCGGAGTGGGTGGCGGCAAAATCCACCGCGTAGGCGAACAGGACACCGTCCCGTTCGACGGCCACCTCGAAGTCCGTCAGGAAATCCTGGTCGAGCTCGATATCCGGCGTGATGCCACCGCCCCCGTACACCACACGCCCGCTGTCGGTATAGAACTTCTCCTTCTCGAAGCGCAGCTCTTCGCGCTCCTCGGGGTCGGCTTCCAGGTCGGGATGATCCTCGGGTATCTCACCCTCTTCATCCATGCCCACGGGGCGACCGTCACGATCCCGCTCGAGGTGGATAGAACGGCCCGACGGCGTGTAGTAGCGCGCCGTGGTCAGCTTCAGGGCCTCGTCCTGGTCCAGCCGGAAGACGGTCTGCACCGAGCCCTTGCCGAAGCTCGTCTTGCCCACCACCAGTCCCGCGTCGTGGTCCTGGATGGCGGCCGAGACGATCTCGCTGGCCGAAGCCGACGAGTTGTTGATCATCACCAGCACCGGCACCCGGTCGTAGACCGAACCCCGCGTTCGGCTGCGATAGGACTGGTTATGCTCCGGCAGACGTCCCCGCGTAAACACGATCATGTCGTCCCGCGGCAGGAAGAGCTCGGCCACCTCCTGGGCCGCCGTCAGCAGGCCGCCGGGATTGAAACGCAGGTCCAGGATCAGGCCCCGCATGCCCTCGGCTTCCAGCTCGTCCAGCCTGGTCCGCATCTCCTGCGCGGTGGTGCGAGCAAAATTCCCCACCTTGATGTAGCCGATGCCGTCCATCATGAAGGAGTAGGGCACACTCTCGATCTTGATGATGTCACGGGTGATGGTCAGGGGAATGGGTGTCTCGGTTCCCGGCCGCTGGATGGTAATGTTGACCTTGGTGCCCCGGGGTCCACGCAGCAGCTTGACGGCCTCGCGGCTGGTGAAGTCGAAACTCGACTCACCCTCGATCTCGATGATCTGGTCGCCGCCCTGCACGCCCATGTAATAGGCTGGCGTACCCTCGATGGGTGAGACCACCGTGGGATAGTGGTCCCTGATGTTGATGGTGATGCCCAGGCCGCCGAACTCGCCCTCGGTGGACATCACCAGGTCCTCGTAGTTCACCGGGGGCAGGTAGTTCGAGTGCTCGTCCAGGTCGTCCAGCATGCCTTTGATGGCAGCCTCCATGACTTCCTTGGGATCCAGCTCGTCGACGTAGTATTCGAGGATCCGGTCATAGGCCTCGCTGATGAGCTTGAGATTCTCCAGCTTGGCCCGGCGCCGATCCTGCTCCTCGTCGGTGGCCCGCACCACGGTGACTGAGGCCAACAGGGCCACGGCCAGAACCAGGAGCAGAAGAACCCGGACCCGGGGGGTGCGGCGACCAGGGCTAATATCGTCTCGCTTCGTCATGAGTTGTTCCTGTCCTGAAAGTGATTCTTGACCTCGGAATTCGAAAGGAGCCCGATCCGGCCGGCAAATGCAAGTCCGGCGCGTGCAAAGGCTGGTACGCCAGGTGGAAGTCGGGAGCCTGGATTACAGGTAATTTAGTAATCCGTGTTCCAACCGCCGCAATTGGGCCACAGTTTCGTCCAGCATGGTATCGGGATCGGCAGCCGCGTCGATAACCTTGAATCGTAGATCACCCGAGCGGGCCATGGTCTGGTAGCCCTCGTAGACCCTGCGGTGAAATTCCAGCGATTCCCGGTCCAAACGGTCAGTTTCCCGGTTCTGCAACCGTTTGTGGCCCTCTTCCGGCGG
>QNDV01000240.1 GCA_003646045.1 bacterium | reverse complement strand
GTATGGAGCCACCGGAAGCGACGATTTCGGCATCTCAATCGACAAACGTGACGGCATGAGTTCAGTCGTCATCGAAAACGTCGTGGTTGACGACTGCCGGTCAGGGTGGGATGCCACCCACACGAACTACCACGGCATCTATGTCAGGGATGGAGAAGAGTAGTGTCCCCTATAGAATCATATCCGAGGCATTTTCCGACGGGTCGCGGCAAATATCTTTCCTGGTATGACATCGGCAAGACAAAGTCTGGAGAATGTTCCCTGGGTATCGGCAAGAGCTCTGCCTCTTCAAAGTGATTTCTCAGATTAGGGTGAGGAAAAATGGAAGGAAGAACGACCTCTTAGTTGGAGACTGATCTACTCAATCTCTGAGTTGGAGGTGTATATGTTGTGGAGACATTCCCGATCAATCGAAAGAAGACGGCTTCGCGTGGGCAGGATACTCTTCGTATCGGCGGCTTTGCTCGCCTTGGCCCACGCTGCCGCGGCCGGCCCCTGGATGGCCAATACCCAGACCCTGGCGATGCATGACCCGTACCAGCTGAATCCGGTTGTCAGCTATGATTCGGTGGATGATGAGTACATCGTCGTGTGGCAGGAGGATAATTCACCGATTTCAGAGATTTATGGAGTGAGGGTGGACACGAGTGGAATAGTGATCGGAACGCCCTTCTTGATTTCCTCGTCCAGCAACCACTCTCAGCAAGATCCTGATGTCGCCTATGATTTCTTCAATAATCAGTATCTTGTTGTCTGGTCGTATGATTACTCCGCTGGAGATCTTGATATCAAGGCGGTTTTCATTCCAGGCGCTTCAACCACAGTATCCACTGAATTCTGGATCGACAATTCAACCGATACGACCAAGAAACCGGCCGTCGTTTTCAATCCGGCTGATATGGATTTTGACGTTGTGTACGATAGCGGTAGCGGATTTAAGTTGCGGACTGTCGCCGCCGACGGCACTGGTATGGGAGATATTCAGACGATCAGTGGTACGAGTTCGTCGTCATGGGAGCCGGATATTGCGTGGAATCAGGCCCATAGCCAGCTCCTCTTGACCTATGAATGTATGGCGGATAATGACGGTTGGGTCGATCTCTGTGCACTTCGGCTGACCTCCTACGCTTCGACAATCGGATCGGAAATAATCGTAGCGCCACACCTTGCAGACCACGATATCTCCCCGCCGGTTGTGGGATCGTGTCGCGGGAGTTCCTTGATTCCCTTTTGGGCATATAACGGGCCTACGTCCGAAGCGACGATGGAGGCCAAGATCGTTCATTTCGACGGGAGCATGGTTTCTGTCGGACAATTCGGCCATGCAGCGACCGTCTCCAGCATTGGAATTTCCTGCTCCTCATCTTTGGCGAATGTGCTGGGGGTGCATCCTGATACCGTCAGTCGACAGGCTGCCAGAGGAGAAAATCGAGCATTGGAGGACCCTGACTTCACAGACCATCTTGACGAACTCGACCGACTTCTCGCCGCCAGGACCGTGGGGTGGCCCACATGATTGGGAAGGTCGGACCACTGATGCTGATGCTGATGCCCGCTCCCCACGCGCAAGGCGGTTGAAGACGTGATCCACGGCTCCATCAAAAAATACCCTGAGGAATTTTCCCCTTCCCGTCGATAGTACTTATGAAAGGAACTCACCAGGACGGTGATTTTCCTTTCTGCCGATTTTAGAAACTCAATCGTCGGAGGTGAAACGTGAAGAGTCAATTACGGATCAACGGAGAGGGACCGGGTCATCCTGTAGGAGGTGGTTGGAACCTCTTTCGCCGAATATTCAGGATTGTCATCGGAATGTTCCTTTCCTTCCTTGTTGCATCGCCGGGCTCAGCCCAATGGGCGTGGCAGAACCCGCTGCCGCAGGGAAATACGCTTAACGACCTTTGGTCCTCGTCGAGCAACGACGTCTTCGCTGTCGGGGATGTCGGGACGATCCTGCACGGTGACGGCTGGAACTGGACGGGAATGAGATCCTCAACCCAGAAAGCCCTCATCGGCATCTGGGGTTCCAGTGGCAATGACGTCTTTGCGGTCGGGTCTTCCGGAACGATTCTGCACTACGATGGCACGACCTGGTCCGCTATGACATCGGGAGTCACGAAGGACATCTATGACGTCTGGGGCTCACAGGGCAGCGATGTCTTCGGCGTCGGGGAAGACGGAACGATCGTGCACTACGACGGCACGACGTGGTCTGAGATGACATCGGGGGTCACGGAGTTCATCAGCGGAGTCTGGGGTACTGCAAGTGATGACGTCTTCGCCGTCGGTGGATACTGGAACCCTTTCGTCCTGCACTATGACGGCACGACATGGTCCGAGATAGACTCCGATTCATCAGAGGGCCTGAAAGGAATCTGGGGCACGGCGAGCAACGACATTTTTGCCGTCGGAGATTCCGGAACGATCCGGCACTTTAACGGCACGACGTGGTCTGAGATGGACCCCGGTTCGACCACGAACTTTTCAGAAGTATGGGGTTCGGGGAGTGACGACGTTTTTGTCGTCGGGGAGTCGGGAACGATTGTGCACTTTAACGGCACGGCCTGGTCCGCTTTGGATTCCGGCACGACGGTGTACCTCAACGGGGTCTGGGGCGCGGCAAGCAATGATCTCTATTTCATCGGGACCACCGGGTTGATCTTGAATTACTTCAATGAAGTCTGGTATGTCCACTCCGACCAGATCACTGATGAGTTTCTCTGGGATGTCTGGGGTTCGGGGAGCGACAACGTCTTCGTCGTTGGGACGAGCGGCACCTTCTTGCGCTTCGACGGTATGACTTGGTCTGCCCTGGACCCCGGTACGACGGACGACCTGATCGGTGTATGGGGCGCGAGTTCCAATGACATCTATGCCGTCGGGGAGCACGGGACGATCGTCAATTACTGGCAGGGAAGCTGGTACCCGATGACTTCCGGTACGACGGCATTCCTCTTTGGAGTCTGGGCTGCGGATGGCGGGAACATCTTCGCCGTCGGGTCCAGTGGAACGATCCTGAGGGGAAATGGTATGACATGGTCTCCCATGACATCCCCGACAGGTGCGACGATCCGGTCAATATGGGGCACGACGGTCGATGACATTTTTGCCGGCGGAGACAACGGGCTGATCCTCCACTATGACGGGGCTACGTGGTCCGCCATGACCTCGGGTACAGGGGCCTACATTGCTGCCATATGGGGTACCTCAAGTAATGATGTTTTTGCCGTTGGAGACAACAAGATCTTTCACTATGACGGCAACAGCAGTCATCAGTGGTCACTCATGTTCGCGACCTCCGATGATTTTGACTACCTCAAGAGTGTGTGGGGCAATGCCGGCGATGACGTCTTTGTCGTCGGGGTCTCCGGAATGATCCTGCACTATGACGGTATAGGCTGGTCCGCCATGTCCAGTTGCGCCGCAAACCAGCTCCAGGGCGTATGGGCTTCGACAAAAGACGACGTCTTTGCCGTCGGGGGGCGGGGAACCATCATCCATTATTCGCAGCCCCCCCTCTTCTCCGACGGTTTCGAAAGCGGCGATCTCTCCGGTTGGAGTGTGGCGATCCCGTAAACGACCGAATCCTAAGGGTGCTCACGTTTCGCATTGCGACATTAGGATGATTCTATAGGATTCTATAGGGGACACCCTATAGGGGACACTACTCTTCTCCATCCGAAATCCATTCCGGTGATTCGTCCGATCAGGGCTACGTTCCCCATAGCCCATCACAGGCACGACGACGATGAACAACTCTTCACTCTTACACCACGTCGGTGGACTCTACTCCCTGACAGGGGTAGACTGGATTGGATGGGGAATAGAGATCACTATCCCTACAGCGCCGTGTCCTCATCATTGAACAATTGGACAACGGCGAGAAGGAATCACAATGAGAACTATTAACACAACCGTTGCGTTTAGTTTGTTGCTGGTTTTTGGTCTTTTCCAGGGCATCGCAGGGGCTGACCAGATCATCTTCCGGCCCGGCCCCGGGGCCAACGACGGCAGTGATGCAGGAGGTGCCAACGGCGGCAAGGATACCTATGTCTACGAGTCGCAGCCGGACCAGAACCTCGGCCAGGAAGTAAGTGTCTATAGCGCTGGTGTCAGCAATTGCAACGACACCTTTGCCAAGGGTTACCTGCAGTTCGACGTCAGCTCCTTGCCGGCCGAGGTGAGCCAGGTCTACCTCGGGGTCACGCATTACCCCCACACCGAGCACTGCTACTCAAACTGCGATCTCAACTACTACTTCTACCCGATCAGCCAGGCGTGGGACGAGGTCACGGTCACCTACAACACTCAACCGACCGAGGGCGCTGCCCTGTACGGCCCGGTCAACATTACTTTCCCGAATGACTTCGGCACGCGCGAGTACGACATCACCGATATCTATCGCAGCTGGAAAACCGGCACCCTCGACAACTATGGCCTTGCCTTTTTCTCGCCTGAGGTTGGCTGCAACAACGGAGCGGTGGTATTCCGCTTTCACAGTTCAGACGATACCGACGAGGCGCTTCGCCCCTATCTGCGGGTGATCACGTCCGGCGCAGGGGACGATCCAATCTTCGCCGATGGTTTCGAAAATGGCGACACCGACTCGTGGTCCTCGGTGATGCCATAGGGAAGGGGTGCTATTTCGCATTACAGATAATGGATAATGGGGACAGAGTTCTTTCCGGGCACGAATGCGCTGTTGTGGCCGCGGGCGTCCCCGCCCGCTGAGGCTGCAGAGAGAAGGACAGGAGAAAAGAACAGTGTCCCTCACTCCCTAGCCCGCACTTCTCACCGTATATGGGAATTACCTCGGTGAGCCGGGGAAATCGCCAAAACTTTTGAATCTGAGACCCAGTCCGATGTATTCGGGATCCTTCCGATGATTTGGGACTGTTGGG
>QNDV01000239.1 GCA_003646045.1 bacterium | reverse complement strand
TGGTCGAGCTCGAGGTTATCGCGGATCTCGAGGTTTCCCTGGATGGTGGTCACGTTGCCGAGGCCGAACAGCGCGTCCAGTTTATCGTTCGTGTCGATCACCAGCGCGCCCTCGATGCTCGTGACTCCGTCCAGCGCGGAAAGATCCCAGAGTTCCCTGTTCTCCCCGATGATGAGGTTGCCAGTGACCACGGTCAGGTTGGCGAAGCCGGCCATGTCCCTCACATTCGCGTTTCCCCAGACGGTTATGCTGCCCGCGACGGTTTGCAGGTTACCGAAGGCGGGACTGGTCAACAGCGTATGGTCGTTATCGGCGATAGTCAGGTGGCCACCGATGGTCGTCAGGGCACCGAAGCCCAGGTTCTCCAGGTCCGGGTGCCCGTCGTACTCGACCGCGCCTATCTGCAGGTAGCCGCCCAGCGTAGTCAACCCGTCGAGGGCCGCCACGGTGGCAAGCGACGCGTTGTCGACAAGCCGCACCCAACCGGTCATCGCCGTGGTGGCATCAAGGCCGTCGAGATCCTCCAGCAGGGGATTGTCGTAGACCTCAAGGAAGCCGGTGAGCTCGAGCGGCGTGGCAGCCGTGGCACCGAATCCGAAGGTGGTCAGGACGGGGTTCTGATAGACGTGGAGGTCGACGATGTCCGCCAGCGCCGTCAGACCGGCCAGGTCGACCAGACCGAAATTGTTCTCGATGATGAGGCTGCCAACGGACTCCAGGGCAGGGATATCGACGCTGACAAGGCTGGTGTTACCGCCGTAGTAGTGGGTCCCGACCACCAGCACCGGCAAGCTGGTCAGCGACGTCAGGTGAGCGAGGGTGGCCAACACCGGATTGTTCACGACCATCAATTCCACACCGACGGTAGCCAGATTGCCCAGACCGGCGACCGACACGAGCAGGTCGTTGTGGCCGATATCGACCGAGCCGCCGACCGACACGAGATTGTCCAGTCCCGTGAGGTTGACCAGTGCGTCATTGTCCCAGATCTCCAGGCCCACGTCGTAGGCGCCGCTGCCCAGGGACGTGACCCGTTCGAGACCGGTCAGGCTCGTCAAGGACGGGTTGCGACCCAACGACAAAGAAACCGGGACGGTGGCCAGATTACCGAGACCGGAGATCACCTGCAAGGCATCGTTGCCGGCAATCTCGACGTAGGAGCCGACGGCGGTAAGCGCGGACAGCCCGTCGAGGTCCACAAGCGCGTCGTTACCCAACACCTCCAGGAACCCGCCGATGGTGGTCAGGCTCGACAACCCGTCCAAGTTGGTCAGGTCCGAAAAAACGCGCAGGTACCCGGTGATTTCCGTGTAGCCGGATATGGCTGCCATGTCGTTGGCGTTACGAATGATGTAGTCGCCGAACCAGACCATCGACGTGGACGCCGTGACCGTCACGCCGTAATCCTGCGTCGAGGCGTCCGCGCCCACCACGGTGTAGGTCACCGGGCCGGAGAAGTCGTTGACGGTGACGCCGCTGACCTGGTCTATGGACCCGACGCGCACCGTCTCGCCGGTGGTAGTGAATGTGGCGACCAGGGCGGTGAGATCGGTACCGTCAGGCACGACGGCGGCTATCTCCGTACCGACCATGGTGGCGGTCACATCCACGGCCAACGCGGTGTTGTCCGCGGCCAGGAACCGGAACGCCGTGATCTCCTTGTCGCTGTCCAGTTCGGTGACCGACACGGTGTAGTCCCCCGTCGAGGCGTCCGCCGCGACGACGGTGTAGGCCACCAGAGACGAAAAATCGTTGGCCGTGGCGCCGCTGATCTGATCGGTAGAGCCGATGCGCACCGTCTCGCCGGTAGTGCTGAATGTGGCGACCAGAGCGGTGAGATCGGTACCCTCAGGCACGACGGCGGTTATCTCCGTGCCGGCAATGGCAGCCGTCACATCGACGGCCAGCACGGCGTTATCCGCAGCCAGGAAGCGGAACGTCGTAATCTCCCGGGCCGTGGAGAGCGGAGCCGTCGGGTCGTCGTCGCTGCAACCGGAGCAGAGGATCAGAATCGCGGTCACGGACAGCAGGATGAGCAGCGGCCTCATGGATATTCCTCCCGGCTGAGACATGGGCCGGATAGATGCGGTCTCCCACGGAGGCCACCGGCATCCGGCCGGATACAGGATCCCGTTCCCTCGGTAGGACTCCGAATCCCGGTCTCATGACACGAAAATCTGCCGCGCCCCGACCCTGTATTCAATACATCTCGTACCTGACACTGACCCGCGTGGTCAAACGCTGGGCCTCGGGACCCGCGACCCCCTTGACTTCGACCAGTTGTCGGTTGCGGTAGAGCTGTTGTTGAATCCGATCCTCGCTGACACTCACGGACATCAGTTCGCCCAGCATCAGACCACCGTGGGCCGCCAGGGAAGCAGCCTTGGACCGGGCCAGGTCCATGCCCCTGATCCGTAGCTGTTTGAGGATTGCCTCGGGATCTGAAACCTCGTACAGGAACGACACTTCCATCTCCCCGGCGGTAACCAGTCGGTCCATGGTCGCATCGACCGCCCCCAGGTCATCCAGGCCGAAGGACAGGGTCCGCTCGACGTGGAAATTGGAGAAGCGGTTGACCCCGTCGTCACACCGACGGAACCGCCTTTCGATGCGGGTTGCCCCAGTGCGCAGGTTACCGTCCACGAGCTGGAGTTCGACCAGCGCGGCGGTGACCGCGGCGAGCTTGGCGTCGACGGCTTCCTTGGCCTTTTGCAGGTCTGGATCCAGATGGTTGATCTTGACGGTCCAGAACACGTGGTCAGGTACCACCAGCGTGTCGGCCTCCGCCTGCATGCCGATGGTCCGACGATCGGTACCGTTACCGCTGCAGGCCGCGATGATGAGGGAGAAAAGAAGCAGTGCGGTGATGATGATGCGGTGTGCCATGAGGCACCCCCTTTGGTTCCACCAGCGCCCAGGTCGGGAAGCGGCAGTGGATCATGCCCAGGGATGACAGTAGGGATCGGGGCGCGGCCGGGTCAAACGGACGGGAGTCTACCCCGCCCCCAGCCGGCCTGAAGCTGCGACTACATCTGCAGGCGTCTGACCAGATCCGGCAGCTTCTTCAAGGCGGCCCACTGTTTGAGCGTCACCCTGGCATCCTGCGCCGGAGTCCCGAGCAGCGTCGCTCCCGGCTCCACATCGGACAACGCCGTGGCATTACCACCGAGGGTGGCGCCGCTGCCCACGGTGCAGTGGTCCTTGACCCGCGCGCCGCCGCCCATGATGACGCCGTCACCCAGGGTGATGGAACCCGCCAGACCGGACTGGCCCGCCATCACGCAGGAGCGGCCCAGCCTGCAGTTGTGGGCAATCTGCACCAGGTTGTCGATCTTGGTGCCGTCGCCGACGTACGTGGTGCTGAATTTCCCCCGGTCGACACAACTGCCCGCGCCGATTTCCACCCCGTCGCCCAGGGTGACAGTGCCGATCTGGGGAATCTTGACCAGACCCCGACCGTCGGGAGAGGGCCGGTAACCGAAGCCGTCGGCGCCGATGGACACATTGGGATGCAGAATACAATTGTGGCCGATCCGGCATCGCTCACGCACGACGGTTCCGGGCCAGATGATGGTTCCATTGCCGATGCTGGAGTCGTCCAGGATGGTGACATTGGGATAGAGTCTGGTATTCGCGCCAATGACAACACCGGGCCCGACATAACAGCCCGCGCCGATGGACACGCTTTCGCCTATCTCGGCGGTCGGGTCGACTGTTGCCGACGGGTGTATTCCCGGCTCACATCTCGGGGGATCCGGTTCGAACATCTGCAGGACCCGCGCCATGGCGATGTCGGCATTGGCCACGCGTATCAGGGCGCGGCCCGGCCCCGGTTCGATTTCCAGATCGTCGTTGACGATGGCGGCGGAGGCCTGTGATTGGTCCCAGGTTGAGATGAATTTCCTGTGCCCCACGAATGTCAGCTGATTGACCTCGGCCGCGGTGAGTTCGTTCACGCCCGTGATCTGAAGCTTCGAACTGCCGGCGATTGTGCCGTCGACCGCCCGACTGATCTCCTCGATTAAGAATTTTTTCAAGACAGCTCCCCGGGGTCATCCATGGTTCAGGATCAGTATCGGCAGCCAGCTTAAAGGCAGATCGTACCCGTGCGCAAGGATCGTAGTCCTGGAGCGGGCGCAAGCGCGGAGGGTCAGCCCCGCATGGTCAGAGAAACGACGGTGCCCCGGCCCGGGGCGGACTCGATCACCAGTTCGGTCCCGATCCTGGCGGCTCGATCCCTCATGTTGGCCAACCCGTTGCCCGACCCGGCGTTAGCCGGATCGAAGCCCCGGCCGTCGTCGCTCACGCGGATCCCGATGCGGCGGCCGCAGGTCTCGACGTCCAGCGAGACGGTGGTGCCTCCGCTGTACTTGAGAGCGTTGTTGATGGCCTCCTTGAAGATCAGAAACACGTGCTGACGCCGTTCCATGTCGAGGCGGACCTGCTTGAGCGAATCTACGTTCCTGATCCTCAGCGTCACGTTCGCGGCCCGGGCCGTTTCGCCATAGACGTCGCCCAGCCGCGCGACCAGGTCGTGCAGCGAATCGCGCCGGGGGTTCACCAGCCACACGATGTCGCTCATCCCGTGCACCAGATTTCGGGAAGCGGCGGTGATGCTGCCGAGTTCGGCACCCACCAGCCCGTGCTGGTCCGGCGGCAGCTTCTGGGCGATCACCTCGCTCATGATGGCGATCTCCGTCAGGCCGGCGCCGATATCGTCGTGCAGGTCGGCCGCGATCCGGGTGCGCAGCTTCTCCAGGGCCAGCAGGTGCCGAACGCGGTTGAGAACCAGTACGGTCAGAATCCCGCCGGTGGCCAGCACCACCAGGACGATGAACCACCAGGTCCGCCAGTAGGGCGGCGTAATGGTGAAGCTCAGGGACGCGGGCTCGCTCCAGGTCCCCCACTCGTCCCTGGCCTTGACTTCGAAAGTGTAGTCGCCGTGGGGCAGG
>QNDV01000238.1 GCA_003646045.1 bacterium | reverse complement strand
TCATGATCCTGGCCTGGTAGGTGCCGTCATCCACCAGGCGGCCGTCCTCGTCGTCGCCCTCCCAGGCAACGCCGTCGGGAGGAGCGCCATTACCGGACATGGTGCGGACGATCCTGCCGTCCTCACCGGCGATCTCCACGCGCCAGGACTCGATGGCCCCGCGCACGGCGGTCTGGATATCGAAGTGCACCTGGCGGTCGCTGCCGCTGGGACTGAACAGCGCCTTGTCCCGGTCCACCTTCACGCCGAAGGGCACGCCGAAGCGCAGGGTGGCGCTCAACACGTTCTGGGCCCCCAGGTCGGTGCTGACGTAGGCGTAGTCGAACTGCCAGTTGTTCAGGCGGAAACCGGCGCCGGCGGCGATGTGTTCGCGTTCGGAGTCATAGCCGCCGCGGATGGAAAGTGAGCGCACGGGCCAGAATTCCAGGCCGGTGCGGAAGCTGGTATCCATCCACTTGGTCTCGACGATGTCGCTGGTTACGAGCATGCGGTTGCTGAAGAAGCGCAGGGCCAGGCCCAGGCGCACGCTGCGGGCCAGTTCCTCTTCCTCGTCGATCAGGGTGATCTTGGGGGAGACGGCGTTCTGGACAGCCACGCCCACGCTGAACAGGCGGTGGGGCCGGTAGTAGGCACCCAGGTCCACACCCATGGCGCTGCCCGAGGTGCCGCCGATGTCCTGGCTGACCGACTTGATGGCCGCGCCGTAGGCGAACCGGCGCCACGAACCTGCCCAGGACAGGGAGACGATGCCCTCGCGTTCGTTGAAGGTCTCGTCCAGGTCGGCGTCCCAGGTGGCCCGTTCGAACTCGCCGCTGGTGGTGAAGATGCCGTTCAGGGCAAACGTGCCCCAGCTCTCGGTGGGCATACCCAGGGCGAAGAAGCTGTAGCGCGTGTCATTGAACATGGTGGCGCCCATGCCGGTGACTTCCATGGTCCGCAACTGGGCCAGGCCGGCGGGGTTCCAGTAGCTGGTGGCCACGTCGTCGGCCATGCCGGTTACGGCGTTGCCCAGAGACAGGCTGCGGGCGCTGGACCCGTAGCGCAGGAAGCCGCCCGCCGCCGCGCCGCCGTCCTCGCCGGCGAAGGCCGTCACGCCGCCTGCCAGCGCCAGGACTACCGAAAACACCAGTGCCGTCTTCATGCGATTGCTCCAGGTCATGGTGTAGGCTCTCATTATTTCACCACCGCGATCTTGCGACGCAGATCCATGCCGCTGCCGTGGATGCGGCAGATATAGCCGCCGTTGGCCACCACCCGGCGCTGGCCGTTATGGCCGTCCCACGGGTACTGGACCAGTTCACCGGCAGACACGACGAGCTGGTCGGTGAAGACCACGTCGCCATACAGGTCGTAGAGGGTCAGGGTGACCGCACCGCTGGACGGCGGGCGGAACAGGATCATGGTCGAACCCTCGCGCGGGTTGAACGGGTTGGGCCGGTTGGTGATCTGACGCTGGGTGTCCATGTCCTTGGCCGTGTACAGGACTACCGTCCGCACCGTCTCGACCACGCCGCTGGATTCCTCGGCGTAGAAGCGCAGGGTATGCTGTCCGGAGGCGGCGAAAGCCGGTCCCAGGTCAGCCAGGCTGAAAGTCCCGGTGTAGACAGCCACGGGTCGCGGCGGGTCCACTACGTCCACATCCACGAAAATGGTCTGGATGCCGCCCAGGTCCTCGGTGGTCGCCGACAGGGAGATCTCCGTATTGGGCGTCACGTAGTAACCGTCGCGGAACAGGGCCCCGTCGGGATCCAGGGAGATTGCGGTCACCGGCGGACCGATGACTTCCAGCAGGACCACGTCGGAGACCAATTCTCCGCTGACCGCCTGCAGTCGCACGTTCCGGGTGCCGTAGGGCAGTACCGACATGTCGATGCTGGCCCGGCCGTCCACGTCCACCAGCAGGGTCGAGGCCTGGCGTTTGGCCCCGCCCAGGGTGCCGTCGCCGGCGATGATCTGGATGGTCACATCCGTATGCTGCACCGCGTTGCCCGCCTCGTCGGTGGCACGCATGTGCATCATCACCGTCTCGTCCGGTCGCAGGGGACGGTCCAGCACGTGACCCGGCATGTCCTCGGCCCACAGTTCGACCACGGCCGGCGGTGCGGGCAGGACCACGATTACGTCGCTGTAGGCCTGCTCACCCGTGCCGTCGGCTACTTCCAGGTAGATGCTCTCGGCCCGGTCGTAGGTCTGGGACATGAACTGGCGCTCGCCGCCCACGGTGGTGCCAACGGAGTCGGCCAGGATACCCGCGGGGGAAAGATTGAAATCCGGTCGCGGCGAGTTGCCGCTGAAAGCCGTCAGGGTGAAGTTGCGGTCGTCGCTGGTCACCAGCTGGCCGGTGACGATGTCCACGCGCTTGACGGTCATGACGAACGGTTGGCCCGCAATCACTGTATCGGGCACGTCCATGGCGTAGCGTACGCCCTCGGGCACCACGGTCAGCACGTCACTGAAGCTTTCGCGGCCGCGGTCGTCACGCACGCGGATCACGATCTGCTCGCTGGTGGCGTAGTACTGGCCGCGGACTACGGACTCGCCATCAACCAACTTAGCCGTGCTGATGCCCAGGGTGTCGCGGGCGCCGTTGCGATCCGGCAGCAGGGCCGTCATCTCGAAACCGCCACCGGCGGCGATACGTTCGCCGGTCTCCGGGTTCTCCAGGCGCACCGTCACGGTGAAGGTGGACGGAGGCCCGGCGGTCACCACTGCCGGGTCGGGCAGGATGATGCGGTACTCGGCCTCGTTGACCGGGATATCCACTCGGCCGCTGCTGGCGGCGGGGTGGGCCGGGTCGGTGGCGAAAACGGCTACCACGCCGGGGTTGCCCAGGACCACTTCCACGTCGCGGCTGCCGTTGATGAAGGGCGCACCCTGGTCCGCGGGATCCACCACGTCCAACTGGCCGCCACTGCTACTGAGGTTCACGGTACCGTTACTGACGTAGTCGGCCAGGTTCCAGTACTGATCCACCGCCCGCAGGGTCAGGGTGAAGGGTACTTCGGCCTGCTGGGTCAGGGGTTCGCCGTCCTTGCCGTCACCGGTCAGGGCGCCGGGTTCGGGCGTCTCGCCGGGGGCCACGATCTGGATGCGCTTGAAGCCGTCGGCCAGCATATGGCAGGTATTGCTGATACCGGTGATGCCGGTGGTGTCGGCCACCTGGATGAAGATGTCCTCGGAGCGGCTGTAGGCCTGGTGCACGGTGCGGATACCGCCGCTCAGGATACCCTGGACGACCTCCACGGCACCGGCTCCGGCCATACCCGTCTGGGCACTCATGACCGAGATGTTGAACAGACGATCCTGCGTCGTGACCCGTTCACCGGTGTTGCTGTCCAGCAGTTCGACCACCAGGGGGAAGGTCTCGGGCGGACCGACCACAGCCGTATCGGGAATCGTCACCGCGAAGTACAGGCCACCACTGTCCATGGCGATGATGCCGCTGAAGGCCTCGCGACCGAAGTCGTCCGTCACCCGGATGATGATGTCCTCGACGGTGCTGTAGCTCTGGGAGTTGAGTACCGCCGCGCCGCCCACCAACTGGGATTCGGTAATGCCCAGGGTGCCGTTGGCCGCGCCGCGGTTGGGCAGCAGCGCCGTCAGGTAGAAGCGGTTCATGGCTACGGGCACCACGTTGCCCGTTACCGGATCGATGAGCTTGATCGTGACCTGGAAGCCGGGTACGGGGCCCGTCGAGGCCGTGGCCGGCACGGTGATCTCGTAGGCGTAGGGAGGGTCCACGGGGATATGGCTGCTCTGTGACGGCTTGGCCAGGTCGTCCTCGTCGTACACCGTCACCGACACGGTGCCCTCATCGGTAAGGAAGCCGTTGAAGGTGCGTCGGCCGTTGACGAAGGGTACCCAGTTCTCCTGGGGGTTGCCCGCGTCGGCAAAGCTGTTGTCACTGGCCACCAGGCGCAGGCGTCCCACGTTGGTGGAGTCGGCCAGGTTCCAGTACTGGTCCACCGCCCGGACCGTCACCGGGAACAGTTCGCCCGACCGCTGCACTGTCGGGGTGCCGCTCTTGCCGGTGGCCTCGAAGGTGGGGTCGCCCGCTTCGACACTCTCGCCCGGCGCGATGATCTGCAGGCGCTTGTAGCCGTCGGCCAGGATGGCGAATACGGGGCTGGAGCCGCTCAGGCCCAGGGTATCGGTCACTGTGACGTAGATGTTCTCGGACCGGGTATAGCTCTGCTGGAAACTGATGACGCCGTGATCCAGGCGCTGACTGACGGTGCCCACGGTCCCCAGACCGGGGCCACCCAGGGCGCTCATGACCGCCACGTCCAGGCGTCGGTCCTCGTCCACTATGGTATGGGTGTCCACGTCGCGCAGCATCACAGAGATGGGGAAGGTGGCCGGCGGGCCCACCCGTGGTTGCTCGGGCGCGTCCATGGTCACGACGTACACGAGACCGTTGGCCAGCATCTCGATAGTCGAGCTGTAGCTGCTGCGACCGGCCGTGTCCGAGATCCACAGCACGATGTCCTCGACCGTGTCGTAGGCCTGACCGGTAACGGTCACCGAGCCGTTGGCCATCTGGGCGCTGGTGATCTGCAGCAAGCTGCTGGCCGGCTCGAGGTTGCTCTTGAGGGCATGGATATTGAACCAGTTGTTGGCGGCGGGCATGGGGTCGCCGAACTCGTCCACCAGGCTCACATCGAAGCTGAAAGTCTGCGGCGGACCCACGAATGCGGTCGCGGGCGTGGTGATGCGATAGGTGGCGCCCTGCTGTACCTGCACCGTCACCTGCTGGCCGGTTATATCGGTGTGGGCCAGTGCGCTGCCCGCCAGGGTCACGAAGCCCGTCGAGGTCAGGAAAAGGGGCATGGTCAACTCGCCGGCCACCACCTGCTGTCCATTGTTCAGCGGGTTGGTCGGCGTGATGGAGTCGTCGCTGCTGGCCAGCCAGATGTGCTCACTGCTCTCGTTCACCTGGTTCCAGAACTGGTCCAT
>QNDV01000237.1 GCA_003646045.1 bacterium | reverse complement strand
GGGTGTCCCCTTGCCGGAGATTATGACGAATTTTCGCTAGAAATCGCCTGCCTTTACTCCATCTTATACAGCGCCAAATCCCGGTAGGGGGTGGGGTGACCCACCTCCTACCGGGATTTTATTTATTTATTAATTGTTGGAGGCACCCATTCACCTTTGTATATAGCTGGTTTTGGGTAGTATATTCTAAGGCCTAACATAAATGGACCTTCAGGTGCGGGAAGCCAGTTGTTTTCTAGTTCTCCGCCTGGATTTTCACTTTGAATATACAAAGTTAACGAGCCATCTTTTGCGAATTTTATACCCTTTGTTCGATCACTAATAGAATATCTATTTATGGGATTATGGATAAACAAAACTTCGGGGAGTTTATACATCGTCATTGACCAGAAAGCATTTACAGGTGGTGTTTGTCCTTTTTCGAAACGAATCGTGTACTTAACACCGTTTGAACAGTTCAATTGATTTTTTTCAGAATCTAAAGTACCAGAAAAATTACTTGCTTCTTCCTTGTCATTACCAAACAACCCTGTTGCTGCACCAGCTGCTTTCAATAAATTCTTATCCTGCATTCTGGCTCTATTTCCAAAAGCTTCACCAATAAACGACCAGTTATTTACCATTTTACCTGTGGTCTTTTTTCTTTCAATAATTGCAGCATGACCTTCTTTTACCCCTTCCTCTATAGCTTTTAGAATCTCAGGTTTAATTTTTGACTTGTCGAAGGTATTCCCTTTTGCTATTTCAATTTTAACAAATTCATCAAAGTATTTCTGGTCGTCTGGATGAATATTTTGATAGTTTAACATAAAATTAAAATACGAGATAAAATCTGCAGATGTTGCTTTTTTCGCATCATAAGCAGGGAAATCAACCTTTATAGCTTTAGGGGCCGCTTTGCCTTCAAAAGCACTTAATGGTTGTACATTATATTGATTTATGATTTTCATCACGTTTTTATGATCTTCTTTTCCTCTAACTAAAATTCTACCCAACATGAAATTAAATGGAGTTTCACTTCTAAAAACTTTATCTATACCTTTTGGCGTTTCACCCTTCCATTCAGGGCCGGCAACTAGATATGTACCTCCTTTATATCCTGTTGCCCTGGAGCCAATATAATCGAAGTTTAGTCCGTTAATATCTTCCATTTGTAATACGTAGTATCTATCTTTAGGAATTGCAGGGATTGTTACAACAAGAGGCTCACTGTTTAAATCCATCCAAAGAAATGAATAATAAGTATCGTTATTTGGTGCTGTAATTGCTGTAAAATCAGCATCAAGTAACTTAGTCATGTGATGAAACTTATTTATCTCTCCTTTGTAATCAGGACTGGTTTTGTCTATTGCCTGCACATACATTGTTTTATAAACCTCTAACATGGGGTAAGCAAAAATATAGGCATCTTTAGCTATCTCTTTTGCTTGCTCTGTTGTAATTACTTCGGATGAGGCGTCCGATTTCGCCTCTTTCTCGGCTGAACATGCCGCAAGAAGCAGGCTGGTTGCAGCTAATGCGATGAGTATGATTCTTTTCATTCTGTCATCCTTCACATTGAGTTAACCCCAACTTTGCAAACTTCCCCCTACGCCACTGCTGTCCAAGATAACTGCGAAGGGGCCACCCGCCTCACGATTACGGTAGCTAAACCGCGTTTTGGACGGCTTTTGACCGGGTATCAGGTTGAGGTCCCCTGAAAGTCGCAATATGCTGTCCAAGACAATCGGTCGGGCAGCGAGAGGCATAATAGGCTCAGAATCCGCAGCTGAAGAGGGCTTCTGGCCGTTTGCAGTTGCGTAGCCCGGAGGGCTGGTCCCGTAACTGCTGTCCAAGAAAACTTATCTTGGACAGGTGTGGCGACCAGCAAGGTCGTAGATTTCCAATTGCACTCTCGCATCGCGTGCCAGCACGTACTCGATGGTCGCCTGGGGATTGGACGGATTCGGGTAGATCCGGGTTAGTCCAGAGACGCCGGGGAGCGCAGACTGGCGTTCGAGTCTCACTTCTGCGCCAGCCGAACCGCCGATGTGTTCCATGGAATAGGAGTAGCTGTGCCATGGTTGAGCGTTTCTGTCCAGGTACCGTCCTGTCAGGGGGAACTCACCTGACGGCCACGAGGCGATTATGTCAGTGCCGCCCGACATCTCATCCATGCGCGCAAGTACAGCGCCCTGCGCAAATGCCCGCGTGCTACTGCTCCACCTCACTTCGACGCCGTCGTTCGTCCAACTGGCGAGCAGTTCGATCTCGTCAATCGCTACGGCATCGTCGCATCCGACCCCGAGAGCGCCGATGACCGCATTCCCTTCGTCGTCACTGCACGGTGAGCGGCCGCCGACCTGATAATTGCCGTGGGCGGCGTCACAGAAGAGAGGATCCAGGTAGAGGTTTCCCCACTCAGGCAACAGATCCAGGCCATCTACGCAGTTGTCGCCACCGGCATTCCCGAACAGGAGATTATCCGTAACGGCTGACCAACCAACCGCGTAACCTCCTGCGAGACCACAGTTGGAATTGTTGGCGACAACAGTGTTCAAAACAGTGATATCCAGAGTATCACACAGGATCCCGTCCGTGTTACCAGCTATTGTCGAGTTTGAGATCGTATCGGGCCCGAAACCCCCTTGCATCGATAGACCCGGACCTTCATTGTCAATAATGCTTGTCCAGCGTATATCAAAATCGATATATCCGTATGCTATAACGCCTCCGAGCAGATTCCCGGAAATCAAGGAATCGTCGAATACGATCGAGGACATACCGTCATCGACCGACACCCCCCAACCACCGTTCGCAGTGATCTGGCAATCAGTCCAATTCAGCGGGCCATCTTCAAAAAAGAGCCCTCCGTGAGACTCATTCCCCGACAGCTCACAGCGGTTGAACGTAACGCCGGTACCGTAGACACCCCACTGGTTGCTGTTGAACGTGCAATCCTCGAAATCTGCTCCACAACCCCAATTGAAATAGTGCGTGTCGATATAGGCACCTGCGCCACCGTTGTCGTCAAATTGACTCCCGGTTATGACGAAACCGAGGGCACATGCCCTCAAATACAGCCCGCTACCCTCGTTTCCGACAAATTCACACCTGGTAATCGACGTGCCCGGCTCAAAAAGTAGTTCGTCGAAGGTGGCAGACATTGCCGCTCCGGTACCGGCGTTGTTGGCGAACCGGCTTCCATCCAGCACGAATCCGCATCCCTCGCCGGCAGATGCAAAGCCGCTTCCCGTCGACGATCTGATCTCACAGTCAATCACATCCACGAAGGCGCCAAGTCCGTTGAGTGCTTCTTCCCACGGGTCGCTGCCTTCGAGGTAGACGGCACCAGGAATCGTGTCGGAAGCGAAAGCATTTTCGATGGTCAAGGCACGAAGGGTAGTGCCTTGCGGCTCTCCGGAGTGGAAGTAAAAGGCGTAGTGCGGTTCGGCTGCCGTGCCCCCGCAATCAATGATGACGTCTATGCGGTCACCGGACGCACCGCTCACGTAGAGGCCCTTGCCAAGGAAATCCAAGTCCCGGTTCCCGGCACCTGTATAAGTCCCTTCGTATATGAGGATGGTATCGCCGGTCGTGGCCGCATCTACGCCCCGGGCGATGGTCAGGAAGGGCTGGTCGGGGGTTCCTGGGCCCGAGTCGTCACCAGTGGTGGCCACGCACCAGGTTGTTCCGCTAGCCGAAGTGGCTACGAAGAGCAGTAGGAGAGCGGGGGCGAATAGCGCCCGGAATGGAAAGGGCATGTTCGGCTCCTTGGATCTCGGTCGGAAAACTCGTCGTAAACAGATCAGGATCTCAACTGACATCCCTGTCGGTACCGGTCATGTGCCGGTCCGCGCAATCGATCGACATATACTCTAGCATAATTGATGGTATCTTTTCAAATAAACCGCCCCCACAACCAGGAGCCCAATCATATCGCTTGATGGCTGGACAGATCTCTTGTCGAGTCCGGATAGTGCTGTTGGGGTTGGCACCGGTCGGGCCCTGCCCTCGATGGCGCCTCTCGCAGGCAAAGCGGAGTCTCCGTAACGGGCAGCCGTTACGTTGTCGATCTGAATTGAATTGCGGTGTTCGCAGAGTGGGCGGTGAGTCTGTTCTAGGCTGATGTGCCGATTGGCTCCTGGCTCCTGGCTCCTGAAGCCTCCGAGCCAGCGTCACCGCGTCAATAAAAAATAGAAAATTGGCGCCTTCATATGGACGGGATACCCCTTTTCGAAATCCATCAACAGGTGCCTGTGGCGTATGAAACAATTACGTCACTTGACACTTGCAATCCATAATTCAATTCCATCAACGGCATGTCAATTAAGGATATACGTTTTTCTTCCAGATTCCATATCTCAGAGTTGCGTCGAGTGTATCGCTGCGAACTCGATAGCCATACCTACCCAACAGCCCTCACGCTGGGTTGTGCCTCTGAAATTGTGTCCGTGGCCCCCGGGGGCCACGGCACCCCACCCACCTAACACTCATCCCCCACCCCACAACACCCATCCCCCTGCACCAACCGACAAACCGGCCGCGCCGCCAACGCCCCCAGCACCGGCCCCACTACGTAGATCCACTGGTGCGCCAATTTCCCCGACACCAGGGCCGGACCCAGCGCCCGCGCCGGATTCAAGGCCGCGCCACTGACCGGGCCGCCCATGAGCGAGGCCAGGGCCACCGTGCCGCCCACCGCCACGCCGGCCATGATGCCCTTTTCCATGTGGCCGGTGGAGACGTTGAAGATCACCGACATGAGCAGGAACGTCAGGACGAATTCCAGGATCAGGGACTGGGTCACGTCGCCCGACGGCATGGTGCCGCCCAGGTCGGCATGCATGGGAAAGAGACCGCGCAGCAGGGCCGCCGCCGCCACCGCCGCGGCGAACTGGGTCAGCAGATACGTCGGTAGCTTGCGGGCGGGCAATCGCCCGGAGAACCAGAAGCCCAGGCTGACTGCGGGATTCAGATGG
>QNDV01000236.1 GCA_003646045.1 bacterium | reverse complement strand
TCAGTCTGCCCGTGGCCGGGTCCAGGATGCCTATGAAGAGGGTGGCGAAACGCGTGGTATCGGTCAGTTGCCAGATATGCCGGTTCAGCCCCGTCATGATGTCCACCGGATTGCAGTTCTTTTCGCAGACCACACCCAGCACGGGCAGGATGGTGGCCACCAGCAGCGCGGCACCGAGTCCCTTGCCCGCCACATCCCCGTTTACCATCAACAGGCGACCATCGGGCAGGGTTCGCAACTGGTACAGGTCGCCTCCCACCTCGTAACACGAGTCCAGATGGGCGCAGACCTCGTAACCCGGTACGTCCGGCAGGGAGGTGGGCAGGATCGTGGCCAGGATATCGCGGGCCGTGTCCAACTCGGTATGGAGTCGGCGCAGCTCCTTCTCGTGCACGTTCATGCGGGCCTGGGTCAGGGCGTGGCCAAAGATGCCGGCCAGCAGGGTGAAGGCCTTGAGGTCGTCCGGGCGATAGCGCACATCGGGGCGACGACTGTCGGCCCATATCAGTCCCACCACCTTTTCCTCGTCCAGCAGGGGGACCGCCAGGGCTGAATGTACGCCCAGTTCCACCACGCTTTCGAAAATGGTGTCCGGCGAGTCCGCCGCGTCTTCCACCAGCAGGGCTACCTTCTCATCCAGGACCCGTCGCACGATGGAGCGACTCAGCGAGATTTCACCGACACCCATGGCCAGGTCCGAGAACCGCGAGGCGAGAATGGCAGGATGGGACGGATCATCAGCGCGGATCAGCAGGATGCGATCCGGCGAGAAGGCGCGTTCGATGAGGTCCAACAGCGGTTCGTGCAGTGACGCGGGGGAGGTGGAGGGCTGGATGAGGGACGCCGCCTCGAGCATCATCTTCAGCAGGCGATCACGGCGACCCTTGCGGTCCGCACGCCAGGCCGACACATCCTGCCACGAGATCTCGGCGCCGGTGGTTTGCCGCAGCTCCGTAAGGGTCAACTCGGGATCCGGGGGCGGTGAGGTGGCGGTACCGTCGGTTACGAGGATCAGGTCGATGGCTGCCAGCGTCACCTTGTCATCGGCGTTCAGGGTGGTGGGTTTGGTCAGTGGTATGCCGTTGAGCATGGTGCCGTTGCTGCTGCCCAGGTCGTTCAGGATGCAGGACCCGTTTTCGCAGAGGATCTCGGCGTGGCGGCGGGAAATGGAGGGGTCCGGCAGGGTCAGGTCGCAGGTGGCGGCCCGGCCCAGGACGACACGCCGGTCCCGCAGTTCATACCGGATCAGCTCGTCACCGATTTTAGTTTCGATAGCCTTGATGAGATCCATGTCTTCCCCCCATCATCAACGCGCCATGCGAAGCAATTTACTGTCAGTTTAAGATGAACAGGTTCAGGCTGCCTAATGCCCTGTTTCTCCCAAGGTTGTCATTTCACTCCTATTCCCCCATATTCTGCCAATTCCACGCTACTGCCGACACAAAGCCCAGAGGACGAATAATGGCCTACGACCCCTCCCGCATCGAACCCCGCTGGCAACGGTACTGGGACGAGCACAAGACCTTCCGCGCAGTGGATGGGGACGATCGCCCCAAGTACTACATATTGGACATGTTTCCCTATCCCTCGGGCAGTGGTCTGCACGTGGGACACCCCGAGGGGTACACGGCCACGGACATCGTCTCCCGCTGGAAACGCATGAACGGCTTCAACGTGCTGCATCCCATGGGTTGGGACAGCTTCGGCCTGCCGGCGGAGAACCACGCCATCAAGACCGGGACCCATCCACGCGATACCACGCGGGCAAATATCGCCAACTTCAAGCGGCAGCTGAAGATGATCGGTTTCAGCTACGATTGGGACCGCGAGATCGCCACCACCGACCCCGACTACACCAAATGGACCCAGTGGATCTTCACCAAAATCTACGAGCAGGGCCTGGCCTACGAGGCAGAGGTGGCAGTGAACTGGTGCCCGGCCCTGGGCACGGTGCTGGCCAACGAGGAAGTGGTCGATGGTCTGAGCGAGGTGGGCGACCATCCGGTGGTACGCAGGCCCATGAAGCAGTGGATGTTGAAGATTACCGCCTACGCCGAACGCCTCCTGGCCGACCTGGACGATCTGGACTGGCCCGAGCACATCAAGACCCAGCAGCGCGAGTGGATCGGCCGCAGCGAGGGGGCCGAGGCCGACTTCAGGGTGGTGGGTACGGACCGCGACCTGCGCGTATTCACGACCCGGCCGGACACCATGTTCGGCGCCACCTACATGGTCATCAGCCCCGAGCATCCCTGGGTGGACGAACTGACCAGCGACGAGCAGCGTGCCGCCGTGGCAGCCTACTGTCGGGAAGCGGCGGCCAAGAGTGATCGCGATCGCCAGATCGCCAAGGAAAAGACCGGCGTCTTCACCGGCGCCATGTGCACCAACCCCGCCACCGGCAAGGACATCCCGGTGTGGGTCGCCGACTATGTGATGATGGGCTACGGCACCGGCGCCATCATGGCCGTGCCCGGCCAGGACGAACGCGACTGGGAATTCGCCGAAGCCTTCGACCTGCCCATCCTGCGCACGGTGCAGCCGCCGGCTGACTTCGACGGCAAGGCCTACAGCGGCGCCGGCCCGGCCATCAACAGCAGCTTCCTGGACGGCCTGCAGGTGGCCGAGGCCAAGGCCCGCATGATCGACTGGCTGGTGCAGAAGGGTCTGGGCGAGAGCAAGGTCAACTTCAAGTTGCGTGACTGGCTGTTCAGCCGTCAGCGCTACTGGGGCGAGCCGTTTCCCCTGCTCAAGCTGGCCGACGGCACCATCCGCCTGCTGGGTGCGGACGAACTGCCACTGACCCTGCCAGAGGTGGACCAGTACGAGCCGGCCGGTACCGGCGAAGGTCCCCTGGCTACCATCACCGAGTGGATGGAAGTGGACGATCCCGTCAGCGGCCAGCAGGCCCTGCGCGAGAGCAACACCATGCCCCAGTGGGCGGGCAGTTGCTGGTACTACCTGCGCTTCATCGACCCGCGCAACAGCGACCAGGCGTGGGACGAGAAGCTGGAGAACTACTGGATGCCGGTGGACCTCTACCTGGGCGGAGCCGAGCACGCGGTGCTGCACCTGCTGTATGCCCGCTTCTGGCACAAGGTCCTCTTCGACCTGGGTCTGGTCTCGACCAGTGAGCCGTTCAAGTGCCTGCGCAATCAGGGCATGATCCTGGGTGAGAACAGCGAGAAGATGAGCAAGAGCCGGGGCAACGTGGTCAATCCCGACGATGTCATCGCCGCCCAGGGTGCGGACAGCCTGCGCCTGTTTCTCATGTTCCTGGGACCCCTGGAGCGGGACAAGCCCTGGAGCACCACGGGTATCGAAGGTGTGCGCCGCTTCCTGGATCGGGTCTGGCGCCTGTACTTCGACGACGAGACCGACGAATTCCTGCCGTCGGTGCAGGACATGGAGCCCTCCGCTGAACACCTGCGTATCCTGCACAAGTGTATCGATGCGGTAACCACCATGACCGGCGACCTGCGCTTCAATACCGCCATCAGCCAGATGATGGTCTTCGTCAACGAAATGAACCAGCAGGAAGCCAGGCCGCGTGCCGTGCTGGAGACCTTCGCCCTGCTGCTGGCGCCCTACGCGCCCCACCTGGCCGAGGAACTGTGGACCCGCTTCGGTCACGAGGAAACCCTGGCCCACGCCCCCTGGCCCCAGGTCGACGAGCGCTATCTGGTGGCGGAAACGGTGACGGTGGTGGTGCAGGTCAACGGCAAGTTGCGCGACCATATCGAAGTGCCGACCGGCGCGGACAGGGATGCGGTGCTGGCCCTGGCCAGGGGCTCGGAGAAGATCGCCACCTGGCTGGACGGCAAGCAGCTGATCAAGGAGATCTACGTGCCGGGCAGGCTGGTCAATCTGGTGGTGAAGTAGGGGCTCCGGACTGGATGCATCAGGCCAGGACCGCGTGAACCGGTCCCCAAACCAGTATTCCTTTTCCGTATCCTGATGCGACATTTTCATCGGCATATATGCTATAATTGATCCCAGGAAATCATGTTGCGAAGCACGCCTCCAAGCGTGTCTCCAAGTCCAGCACCCGAGTCGTACAACCCGTGGAGGAACGTGATGAAGATGATGAGACTGCTGACCACTGCTGCCGCCATGCTCCTGTTGATCGGATCGGCCGCCGCTAGCGAGGTACATGCCGACTTCTCGGCGGCTCCCGGGCTCGCCATTCCGGATGACACGGAGGGGCCCGGATACGGCTTGCTCGTAACGACGACGGTCGAGTCGAATATCAGTTCGCTGGTGACGGGCATTGCCGTCCAGATGGACCTGACCCACGCCTATCCCAGCGACCTGCGGGTTGGTCTTATCTCACCGGCGGGAACAGATATCAGGATCTACAATCTGGGTGCCTGGGGCGGCGAGTTCAACATAACCGGCTGGCGTCCCGGGGACTGGGATTCCGACGGCGACTTGACCGATGGTTTTGACGGGGAGATAACCGAAGGTACGTGGACCCTCTGGATGCAGGACTACAGCTACGGTGTGTCTGGAACCCTCAACAACTGGACGCTGCGTATCTACTACGACGATACGGTCACCAACGACGAGTCCACCTGGAGCGGTGTGAAGGCGCTCTACCGGTAGTCGGTGTAACCTGGATGCCGGCACGGGTGCAATGCCCGTGTCGGCTTCGTTTACGTCGGTAAACATTGGACAGTTGCCCCCGATCATTTCTATCTTGGGTTCGTTCAAGCCGCCGGTCACCTCTCCACCATGGGAATCCATCTTGCTACATCCACGTACCATGCTACGTATCGCGCCCGTCATCCTGATCCTGGGTTCGCTCAGTCTGATCCGTGGTGCCTGGCTCCTGTTTCACCGCGCCCTGGACGGTGGCCTGCCCACCTGGCATCTGGCCTGGATTGCGCCGGTGGCGGTACTCCTGGGAGCAATCAAGGCCAACCTCGTCATGCGCAAGCGCATGCGGCAAAATGTCCAGCGC
>QNDV01000235.1 GCA_003646045.1 bacterium | reverse complement strand
GAGATGGTCGAAGGCGAGAACACCGGTGTGATGTTCTGCATTGCCCGTGATTCGGTGTATGCGGAACTGCTGCCGGGCTGGCGGCAGACACGGCCACGGATGCGCAGGTTGGGTGATGTGGTGGCCAGCAGCAGTATCAATACCCCGGACGCCGCAGAGCGGCTGGCCCGCTCGTTGCTCGCGGACTGGCCGGCGACGGCGCGGCGGAGGTTCGAGGAGGCGGACAGGGTTCTCTGGTGTCCGGACGGGACCTGGCACCGCTTTCCCGCCGTACTGGCTGGCCGTAGTGGTCCCGTGACCAGGGTTCCCGCGGCGGCGGTGCTGGCGAAACTACGCTCCAGCGAAACATTCTCCGTCGACCCGGCCCGGATCCTGGCCATGGCCGGCCCCGATCCCCTGGGGCCCGGCCCCCTGCCTGGCGCGGCGGCTGAGGTCAGCTGGCTCGAGGCCCACTTCAAGCGCGTACGGATCCTTTCGGCCGGCACCGCCGACCTCGAAACCGTCGCCTGGCACGACACTGATGTTCTCCACCTTGCCGCCCACACGGGGTTGGACTCCCGCCAACCCTGGAATACATCCATCACCCTGGCGCGCCGGGCCGGCGGACGCCTGTTCGCTGCCGATGTGGCCGGCCTGGATCTGCAGGCGCGTCTGGTGGTCCTGACCGGTTGTACCACCGTGGGCTCACGTCTCGTGGGGGGAGAGGGACTCATCGGCCTGACGGGTGCGTTCCTGGTCGCGGGCGCTCCCACCGTCCTGGCCACACTCTGGCCCGTGGACGATGCCGCAGCCATGCGGGTCACCACCGTGTTCTACGAGGGCCTGGCCGACGGCCTGCCAGCGGACCTGGCCCTGGACCGGTCGCGCCGCATCTGCCGCGCCGACTCCTCTCTCGCGGCGCCCCGGTACTGGGCGGGATTCACCCTGGTGGGAGACGGCGAAACCACGGTATCCCTTCGCCGCCGCGCCTCGCGCTGGCCCTGGGCCATCCTCCTGGCCGGAATGTCCGTTGTCGTCTACCGGCGCAGTCGCTACTGATTCTCGCCGTGTTGTGATTTTCACCTCCCGGTCGCGTTCCCCGTGATGGACTCCATACCATCACTTCCCGAGCGCGGAGGGTGCTCCATGAGAATCATGACCACGGTATTCATCGCGGTCCTGCTGGGTGTCGGAACGCCCGCAGCGGCCCTGATCACGGGCTCATCCACGGCCAGCAACTGCGGCGAGGGCGGCAACTGGATCGACATCACCTTCACCACCAACGAGGGCGTGACCCTGGTGGACGCCTGGTGGGATTTCAACGGGACCGGTGTCTGGCTCGACGCCGATGGTACTTCCCAGTGCGGCATGCAGAACGACGGCGTCACGTCGTTCTCGTTCTACTTCGACGTTCCCGCGGGTACAAACACCCAGGACTTCGGTCTGACGGCCACCGGTTTCGACAGTGATGACTACTTCCGCTTCGTCATGGACCTGGACATGGGCAGCTCCGGCATGCCCTACGGCGCCGACTACATGGGCGGCACCGTGACCGTCGAGTTCAGCGACGCCACGGTACTCGTGGCCACCTTCGACACGCTCTACGACGGATCCAACGGGGCGACGGCCAACTTCACCAATCTCGGCGCCCTGCCCAACTTCGAGTTCACGGTGAAGCCCGGTTGGGCCGGTGCACTCGTGCCGAGGGAGGCCGCGGACGCCACCTGGACCAGCGTACCTGCACCGTTACTGCTCACGGGCGAGACGGATGCGACCTGGCTCAATGCAGTCTACCAGAACACGGGCTCTGTCATGGCTGGCACCTCGCGCATGAACCTCCATCTGGATGGCACATTACTCGGCTTCCGCAACCTGTGGACCATCGAACCCGGAGCCTGGAACGGCTCGACGAATATTGGTGCCTACAACGTGCCCGGCGGCCGCCATGTCCTGCGGGTCACGGCCGATGCCGCGAACAATGTCACCGAGTCGGATGAGTCGGACAACGTCCTGGCCGTCCAGTATTGTTGGCGCGGTGCCGATCTGGCTCCCCTGGCCACCCTGACCCGACCCGCGCCACCGCTCTACAACCAGGACCACGAGTATGTCACGCTCAACTGGCACAACTGTGACGGTGTGCGCATTACGCCCGATCCCGGTTACGACTGGGTTTCGGTCTGGGGCGAACGCGAAGCGGATGATGGTTTCATCAGCAACTACCTGCGTCTGCACCCGGCCATGGACGACCCCCTGGACGCTTTCGGTACCAACCTGGAAATATCCCGCGGTGGAGCGGACCTGCAGGCGCTTCTCGTCAACACCCACACCGCCGGTTCCGGACCCTGGGACATCGGCATCATCAGATTTTCCGCCAATACTCCGGATTACCGCATCGCACATCTCCATGAGAGTCCCTACCCCTTCGATTTCGGCATCGAGCCGGAGACTCCCTACTATGTCCAGCGGCTGGCCATGTTCCAGTTCCACGTTGGTACCGGCGACCTCGGCCCGGCCACTCTGACGCTCTACAGCGACCCGGACGATGGACCGGTACGCATGGGCTGGCTGGCTCCGGATTTCACCTACGGCAATCTGGATGACCTGAACGACGCGGTGGTGACCGATGCGGAAGGTTGTACGCAGATCGACCTGGATCTGACGACGACGGGGGACTATTGCGCCGTGGTCTACTGCAACCGGGCCGAACACCCCGGTAGCCTGGCGGTGAACGTGGGTCTCTACGGGCCGACGCCCGACCTGGAGAACATGACCATGACCGGCTGGCACGCCCCCATGGTGCCCCAGCCCCATGACACGTCCGCGCTCTTCAACTGCCCCCTGCCCGATACCCTGCACGGAGGTGTGGCCGCGACCTGGATGAATCTGGCGTGCCGCAACGGTGGTACCGCTGACGCCGATATCGTCGGCTGGGGCATGGATGTGGATGGCTATTGGGAGTACGGCATCCGGCAATTCACGACCCTGGGTCCCGGTGGCAGCCGGGTCCTGCAGAACCTGGAAAAAGCCGGCGAGCCCTGGACGTTCCGTGGTGGTCGCCACACCCTCGGCATCAGGATGGACTACCTGGAGGAACTGGCCGAGAGCGTCGAGCGCAACAACGACTCGGGTCGCCAGTACTGCTGGTCGCCGCCGGTGCTGCCGACCAACGGACTGGTAACGGTGGAGGATTCGAGGGCGGTTCCGGATCGTGAGGGTGGCTGGGATCTATGCGATGGCGGCGAGACCCTCTACTGGAACTGTGACGGTTGGCGCATGTCCTACATCCCGCCCATCGGCAGCAACCGGTGGTGGTACGCCACCGCAGTCATGCCCTGGGCGAACAGTCTGGATATAGACCTCCAACTCCATGCACCGCTGGACGGCACGCAGGACGGCTTCGGCCCCGATGTGCTGGCGGAGAGCTTCTCGGGTGACGGCCAGGTGGAGTTCGTCCTTGTGAACGACCGCTACGCCGACAACCGGCCCCACGATGTCGGAGTGCTGGACGATGTCGACAACTACATGCCCGGTTACCATATCCAGGAGGTCCGCTCCGCCTGGGGCGGTATCCCGGGACGCGGTGAGCTCGGTCCCTACAAGATGGGCGCCGGCCGCATGCTCGACCTCCACGAGTATATTCTGGACCCCGGCGACTGGCTCATCACGCTGGCGGACAATGGTTCCGGTGTGGACTGGGGCATGTCCCTCTACCAGGACGGCACCTACCACGGAAAAGCCGGTGTGGTAAACGACGCCATGGCCTGGCAGGAGGGTGATGGCGTGACCGAGCGTATGCATGTGAACGTGCCGGCCGGGACCTCATTCTGCCTGGCGGTATGGAAGGTCGATGCGGGAGAACTAGACAAGGAGGGCAACTACTCCCTGTGGCTCGCGCCGGGTGTCAGTGGCACCGGGGAACCGGCCCCTGCACTGCCGCAGATCAGCCGGATCACGGGCGCCGCGCCCAATCCCTTCAACCCGCGCACGACCATCGAATTCGAACTGAAGCGGGACGGTCCCTGCCATCTGGCGCTCTATGACCTGCAGGGGCGTCTGGTGCGTACTCTGGTGGCGGAACAGCGCCAGGCCGGACTCAACGCGACAGTCTGGAATGGGCTGGACGATCGCGGTCGCCATGCGGCCAGCGGTGTCTACCTGGCGCGCCTGCGGGCGGGTGCCGAGACGGACCTGCTCAAGGTGACCCTCCTCAAGTGACGTGAAGCAGGCGGAAACCCCATCGCCGCCGCTGCACGAAGTACGGCCCCGGAGTCGACCGGACTCCGGGGCCGTCGTAGCGAGTACCATCAACCCTCTGCCTCTACCCACATATTTCCGTTGTCACCGGCGTCCGGATCTATCACCCTGAACACCATGAACTACAAGATCCAAGGAACCGGTGTGATGGCGGGACCTGCAGCCTTGTTGGCGCTGGTTCTGGTGTTGGCCGCCACTGTCCCCGCCACTGCCATCGAAAACCTGGGCTTCGTCGTAGGCGTCGACCGTACGCAATTGGCGGGAGACGAGCCGAAGGACTTCAGCTATCAGCAGGAAATCGGCTTCCTGGTGGGCGCCGTGGTCGAGTTCGGCCTCGCCCGCGATATACTGCTGAGCATCCAGCCGGGCTACCTGCATACGCGGACCGGCATCGCCTACAAAGACAAGGATCTGGGCGAGAAGCGGGACAGCCTTTCCCTGGACCTCGACTGGATCGTGGTGCCGGTGCTGGCGCGCATCAAGTCACAGAACAGTGTCTTCTATGCCACCGGCGGACTGGATTTCGCGGTGGGTATCGGAGGTGGTCTCACCGACGGGCAGCAGGAAGTGCCCATGGAAACTTTCATCCGCGAACTGGATGTTGCGGCTCTCATCGGCGCCGGTATCGAGTTGCCGGTCAGCCGTTACCTGCTCACCATTGAACTGCGATATCGCCAGGGACTGCTCAACCTGGCAAACGACGACCTCGCAGATAACCAGGACGGACTGCCGGCGCGATTCCGCCTGGCGGGCATGCAATTCCAGGTCGGCCT
>QNDV01000234.1 GCA_003646045.1 bacterium | reverse complement strand
GTGGGCGGCATCTGGCTGGCGGGTATCGTGCGACTGGCCATGGGCAATTCACTGGTCCCCACGAAGGACCCGCGCCTCGAGGATTCCCTGCACTTCGAGAACGCATAGCAGGCGGACAGCAGGACCGGAAACTCTAGCGATGGAGATGGACATGGCCGCGGCCGACAACGACAAGAAGACAGGATTCGCCACCTCGGCCGTGGTGCTGAGCGGCCTGGCGGTGATCGTCTTCGTCTACGCCATTTCCCTGTTCGTCCAGGGCGGTTTCAACGCCGCGGTGAGCCGGGAGTACCAGGCCAAGGTCTATGACGCCGAGTTCAGCGGCGACCTGGTCGCCGCCGAGGCTACCCAGAAGGACATTCTCGAAGGACCCGTGCGCTGGCTGGACCAGGAGCAGGGCGTGGTGGCCATGCCCATCGAGCAGGCCATGGCCCGCGTCGTGGAATCAGGAAAGAGGTAACGGTTTGATCGGCACCGCCAACATCTCAAGCTGGTTGCCGGAGGCGGCATCGACCCACGCGCGTGGCGTCGACGGCGTCTTCTACGGCATCTACGCCGCCGCCACCATCGCCCTGCTGCTGGGTGCTGGGCTGGCCGTGGTCTACTTCCGGCTCTACAAGCGCCGGGACAAGGACCAGCTGGGCGGCGTATCGAGTGGCCTGAACCGGTACTTCCTGACGCTATGGGTACTGGGTGCGGTGGGCTTGGCCTGGTTCAGTTTCACCGCCGGCATACCGGGTCTGGTGGACCAGTCCGTGGCGCCGTACGGTGCATACCGCGTCGAGGTATCGGCGCACCAGGGCGGCTGGGACTTTATCTATCCCAACGGCCACGTGGCCGACACCCTCACCGTCCAGGTGGGACAGCCGGTGGAACTGGTCATGACCTCGGCGGATGTCACCCACAGCCTGTCCGTCCCCGCCCTGAGGGTCAATCAGGCCATCCTGCCGGGACGCATCACCGGGGCCTGGTTTACCGCCACGAAGCCCGGTGTCTATGACGCCCACAGCAACATCTACAGCGGCGAGGGCTTTGCCGACATGGTGTCGGCGGTGGTGGTCCTGGACGAGTCCGGCTTCACGGCCTGGCTCGTCGACGTGGAGGATATCTTCGCCGGCCGCACGCTGCCCGAGGTTGGCGAGCTGCTTTACACGCGCCTCGGTTGCATGGCCTGTCACACCCTGACCGGCGCCAAGCTGGTCGGCCACAGTCTCAAGGACCTCTACGGCTTCGAATTCAAGACCGTGGACGGCCAGACCTATACCGTGGACGACGCCCATGTACGCCAGTCTCTGCTGGATCCCAACGCGTCGGTGCAGGAAGGCTTCCAGCCCGTGATGACGCCCTTCGCCGGCATCGTCGACGACCAGGAGATCGAGGCCATCACCGTCTGGCTCGGGACTTTGTCCAGCAAGGGCGGCCTGGAGGAAACAGCTACCGCAGAGGCAGCGGAACCCGCGCCCGAATCCGCTTCCGGCGACCCCGAGGTTTCCGGCGAGCAGGAGGAGCATTGATGAGCAACGGCACCACACCGGCGGCCACTCCCGGCGCCACCGGCAGTCTGGGCGGCTATCTCGGCGGTCCCGGCGGCATGGGGGCCTGGTTCTCCAGCGTCGACCACAAGCGGATCGCCCTCATGTTCCTGGGCTGGACCATGGTCGCCCTGCTGATGGGCACCATCTTCGGCATCCTGCTGACGGCCCGCTCTCTGGGCGGCCGGGGCATGGATCCGCGCTTCGTGTTCGAGACCCTGACCTATCACCGCATGCTGCTGGTGTTCATGTTCCTGGTCCCGGCCATACCATCGACCCTGGGCTTCTTCCTGCTGCCGCTGCATCTGGGCACGTCGAACATGATCTTCCCGGCCATGGCGCGCTGCAGTCTGCGCTTCTACGTGACCGGCCTGGTGCTGCTGCTGGTGTCGCTGGTCATCGCACCGGTGGGCACGGGCTGGACCATGGATGTGCCGGTGAGTCTGACCGATCCCGGCGCCTTCGGCGTGCTGGCGGTGGGCCTGGTCTTCATGGGTCTGAGCTGGTTCCTGACCGGTTTGAACATCATCGTCACGGTGCATCATCGTCGGGCCGCGGGCATGGGCTTCTTCGACATGTCCGTCCTGGCCTGGTCGCTGTATCTGAGCGCCTACCTGCTGCTGGCGGCGGGGCTGGTTTTTGCCATCGTCATGGTCTACCTGTGGGGCTCGCGGCTCGCCGGCGGCAAGGGCGTGTTCGGCCTGGAGTCTGACCCGCTGCTGTGGAAAAACTACTTCTGGTTCGTAACCACCCCGGCGGCGTTTTTCGCGCTGATTCCCGCCGTGGGCGTGGTCACCGAAGTTGTGAGCGGCCTGGCCCGCAAGGCCGTGTCCGGCTACAGGATGCTGGTAGGATCCCTCATCGCCCTGACGGCGCTGGGCTCAGTGACCTGGGGACTGAACCTGGCCGGACAGGGCCAGGACCCGGCCACGTCGCTGGTCTTTGCAGCGTTCAGTTCGTTGATCGTGATACCGGCGGCCCTGATTCTCTACAGCTGGCTGGCGACCCTGTTCGACGGCGCGGTCTCCACAGCCGTGCCCGGCCTCTTCGTGGTGGCCTTCATTCTGCACGCGGGGATCGCCACCCTCATGAGCCTTTTCCTGGCCAGCCCCGCAGTGGGTTCGTTCCTGGGCACCACCATGTTTACCTCGACCCTGCTGGACTACCTGATCTGGGGCGGCGTGCTGTCGGCCCTCTTCGCGGGTCTGCACTTCTGGTGGAGCAAGCTGGTGGGCCTCGAATACCAGGAAGGCATCGCCCGGCTGGGCGGCGTCCTGTACCTGGTGGGGATCAACCTGGCTCTCATCCCGCGCATGATGATGGGCTCGCAGGGTGTGGGAGCGGACATGCTGGCCTTCGTGCCGGGACCCACGATGCTGGGCGAGCTCTCGGCCCTGGGCTGGCTCATCATGTTCTCGGGCTTCGGGTTGATCGTGAGCAACCTCTTTGCATCGACCTGGGGCAAGCGCACCGCTACCGCCGATCCGTGGGGGGCTACGACCCTTGAATGGACGGTGGGATCGCCGCCGCCGGTTGGGAATTTCGAGGAGTCGGTGGGGGGCTGAGCGTGGCTCCGGGGGCTTGTATCTGTTATTCATGAAAGGCCCCTCCGGGGGCCTTTCGCGTTGCCGCGGTTGTGCTTTCGGAATCGTGTCCATGGCCCCCGGGGGCCTCGATGAACTCAAGTCTGCGGATGCAAATGTCGATGGTCCAGTGATGCGCCACAACGATCTCACCCAGGAGACCGATCAATGAACAAGTATGTCATCATGGGCGTCCAAGGCTGCGGCAAGGGTACCCAGGCCAAGCTGCTGGCCAAGGAACTCGACCTGGTCCACATCTCGGTGGGCGACCTGTTCCGCTGGAATATCCAGAACCACACCAAGCTGTCCGCCCGCATCAAGCGGATCGTGGCCAAGGGTGAGCTGGTGTCGGACGATGTGGTGGCCGAAATCGTGGGCCAGCGCCTGGGCGAACACGACTGGAACTTCGGATTCATCCTGGACGGTTTCCCCCGCAACGCCACCCAGGCCGGCTTTTTCCTCGAGAACTACGACATCGACGCGGTGATCAACATCGAGGTGCCCGACGAAGTGGTCATGCAGCGGGTGATGTCGCGCCGTCTGTGCAGCCAGTGCGGCCTGGACTACAACCTGATCCTGCATCGGCCCGAGCAGCCCAACAAGTGCGATGTCTGCGGTGGGGAACTGATTGCCCGTGAGGACGATACGGAAGAGGCGATCCGCACCCGCCTGGCTGGTTTTCACGCCAAGACCAAGCCGGTGCTGGAGCTCTTCGCGCGCAAGGAACTGATCATCACCGTGGATGGCACCCGCAGAATCGACGAGGTCCAGCAGCAGATCCGCGGCAAGCTGGGCCTGCCGCCGCGGGTGTCGGACTGAGCCTGATCCCGGATCACCGCGTCATTCCGCGGTCAACGCGTCCATTTCCGCCTGGGTCGCTACCAGCAGCGCCTGGGATTCCTGCCCTGCCGTCTCCAGGTCGAACCGATGCCAGGCCGCCGTCAGGCGGTCGAAGGAACCGCGCAATCTGCTCATGGTGGCGGTGGACGGATCCTGGTCCTCGAGGAAATCCAGGAGGCCCTTGCCCGTGGCGACTTCTTCAAGGATGGCGCCGGCGCGACCGGCCACACCATCAGGCCCGTCATCGTCATGGCACTCGAGACAGCGTTTCGTGACCTTGTCCGCCCGGATCCCGTCTATTTCCATGGAGCCGTGGCAGACCACGCAGGTGATGGCATTGTGCTCTTCCTTGGATGAGCCGCAGTGGTCGCTGTTGTTGAAGGCGAAGCTCTCGTGGGCATGGCAGGCGGCGCAGGCCTCCTTGGCATAATCGGCGCGTTCCTTGGCCTTGACGCCCTCGTGGGCGGCTTCCTTGTCGTCCATGGCGTCGGGATCGCCGCCGTGGCAATCGACACAGGACAGGCCGGCCTGGCCGTGGGCCGAGGCTTCGTAGACGACATAGTAGTCGTAGAGGAGCTTGTGTTTGACCTTGAAGACCGACGACTTGTGGCAATCGAGGCAGGCGTCCGCTGTGGCGCTGTCCGCGGTGACAGCCAGGGCCAGCACGGGGAGCATGATCAGGAAACAGGACTTCAGGACGCGCGTCATGATGGACCTCCTCGACCTCGGGACACCGCCGATCGCCGGTACGGCTACCATACCCCATGATCATATACACAATATCACAACCGGTTACCGACGATCAACTGCTTCAAAACCCGACAATGCCCTTGGGGGTTGGCGTTTGGAGTGTACCACAGCCTGGCTCCGCGTTCTAATTGGATAATAAGACAACTTAATCCACTTATTCCTTGACTGTATTGCTGGGATTATGCGAATCTGTCTCCGACCTCAACCAACAGCCGCTTCCCGCGTCAGAAAAGGTCCCTGACATGAACCTGAAATCACTCCGTGCCACGGCTGCCGTCCTGGGTCTGATGGCGGTGCTGCTGTCGTATACCGCTGCGG
>QNDV01000233.1 GCA_003646045.1 bacterium | reverse complement strand
TCAATCTGCCGCCCAGGTCCACGCCTCACTCCAGCATTCTTTGGCCACCATGGACAACGCCCACCAGTGCGCGGTATTGTGGTTCGGCGAAGTCATGCGCCGCCGTCTGTTCCGCGACCTGGGGTGTTCGTCCATCAATCAGTACGCCCTTAGTAAATTGGGTTTTTCCAAAACGCGGACCGATGACTTTGTCCGCTTGGCGCGGCAGTTGGAAAATCTCCCGGCCGTGCGTGAAGCGGTTGCTTCGGGTGATCTGGGCTACACCAAAGCACGGGAAATCATTTCGGTGGCTACGGTTGAAACCCAGGACGCTTGGCTCAAGGCCGCCAAAGGGACCCGCAAGGAGTTGGTCCACGAAGTAAAGAAAGCCAAGCAGGCGGCCAAAGTGGACCCGGCCCAAAGCGAGTTGCTGCCTTCATCACCCCCGGTCGTTGCCCCTCGTCAACTCCCGGTGCGGTTCCAGATGGACCTGACGCCGGAACAGGAAGCGCGGCGGGCGGCGATGGTGAAACGGCTCCATAAGCTGGGCGGGGTACCCGCGGACCGTGCCGAATTGCTACTGGAGGCCCTGGCCGCTTTGTTGGAAACAAAAGAGTTACAAGGCCAAAAGTACCCCCGGGGGTGCCTCGACAAAAGCCGGCCCCCGGTGCAGATCCATGTCCATGAGACCGCAGGAAGAATGACCGTCCTGACCAATGCCGGTGAGCGGGAATTGAGCCGGGCGGAGTCCGAGCGGATGCGTTGCGACGCGGCCGTCTGCAAACATGGCGGCCGCAACACCACCACGATCCCGCCTCGCATACGGCGCGAGGTGCTGGCCAGGGATAAACACCGTTGTCAGGCGCCTGGTTGCGGAAGGACACGGTTTTTGGAAGTGCATCACATCAAGGCCCGCGTGAAGGGCGGCGGCAATCAATCGGAAAACCTGGTGACGTTGTGTGCCGCCTGCCACCGGTTGTGGCATGAGCGGAGAGGGGGATTTCAACTCAAACGCACGGCGTGATTCCGGGGTCCGCTTGATTTCGGTGCATCCCACTCACCGCCCAAGCCTCTTAAGCCCGTCAGCCCACCCAAACACCACCCGGATCCCATGGTGCAAATCCGTCCCTGGCACGGTGCGGTTGGCCAGGAACCGTTCCCCGTCCGGCGCCAGGGGAAGCGGGCCGAAGACCATCTCGTCGAGTTCGAAGACCTCCACGGGCACCCCGACGCGCAGCCCGGCGCCGGTCTCGATCGGGGCGGCCATCATCAAGTCGTCGGCCGTGTAATAGATGGTCTTGCTGTCCGGCACCCACTGCGGTCTGTCGCCCCCGGCGATCGAGACCCGTACGGGGCCTCCCGGCCTCTCGAAAGGGCGCACGAAGACATTGATGTCACCCGAGGAATTCGAGACGTAGGTGAGCCAGCGGCCGTCAGGCGAAACCTTGGCCATTCCGTTGGAATAATCGTCGTCCAGAACGGCCTGTGGTTCGCCGCTCCCGTCGACCGGGACGATCCAGGTCCGCGCCTTGCCTCCGGGGTCGACACGGGTGAACAGGAGCCGGGCGCTGTCGGGCGTCCAGGACTCGGGAAATTCGTCGAGTTCGCCGGCGACGAGCTTGCGGGCCGGCGTGCCGCCGTCAACGGAAATGACATACACGTCGGGCGAACCGTCGCGATCGTTCTGGTAGGCCAACAGCGAACCGTCCGGCGACCAGACAGGGGTGCCGTCGTTGCCGGGGGTGTTGGTCAGGCGGGTCATGATCTGCCGCCCGAGATCGTAGATATGGATCTTGTCGTTGGCCGCCGAAACCATCCCTGCCAGCCTTTGCCCGTCCGGAGCGATCGTCGGATTGTAGAAGGCCGTTTCGCTGATCTCGAGCCGCTTGCTTTGGCCCGAACGGTAAAGCCACTCCATCTCGTAATCCGTGATATCGCCTTCGACCGGCAGGAAGGCCAGGTTCCCGTCGGCACTCAGGGCATATTGCGCGGCGCCGTTGACGTCGATGGTGTAGATCTCATCGAGAACCAGGGACGGGGTTCCCTTCACCGTCAGGGTTTCGAGGTCGAATGGCACGGCGAAGAGCTGGGACTCGCGGCCATAAATGATGTGGCCGGTCGCCGAGTACTGCGGATGGGTGCCGCCGGTGATGAGCACCTTGATTTCGCCGGTATCGAGGGAGAGCAATCCGATCAGGGCATCGTCGAAGGTTTCGATACGGGCGGTCTTGATGGTGAACAGGAGATGGCGGCCGTCCGGCAGCAGATAGGGCCAGCGGTGGCTCGTTTCTTCACGCCCGTCGTCCAGCTTGGAGATCTGCCGTGGTACTCCACCAGCGGCCGAAACGCTCCACAGCCCGCCGCCGTTGGCCCGCGCAAAGATGATCTCGTCCTGGCCCCAGTTGAGTCCGGGCCCATCGCTGGTTTCGCAAATCTCGAAGGGCGCGCCGCCGCTGACGGCGACTTTCCACAGCTTGGAATCCGCCATGTAGGCGATCCAGCGCCCGTCCGGTGAAAAGTCGCACAACGTGGCGCCTTCGGTTCCGGGAATGGGCACCGCCGCGAACTCGCCGATGTCCCGCAGCAGGAGCGCCTGATCATTCCCGCCGACATAGACGATCGTCCGGCCATCGGCCGCGAAGCGGAGGCGGGTCCAGCTTCCATCCCTCAGGGTGATGGCCTGGTCGCGGGGCGTGCCCAGGGTGATCTGGTCGAGCGACGAACCCTGATCGCGCGTAAGGGCCAGCCAGCCCACCGCGGCGACCAGAACCGTCAGCAGCGCCGCGGCGATCCAGGTTGTCTTGCCGGGCTTGCGTTTGGTTTCCCGCGTTTCGGTCACCGCGGCGGCGCTGGCGTCCGCCAACTCGAGGCGCGCGTCGCCGATGTCGCGCAGGCGCTCTTTCTTGTCGCGGGACAGGCAGCGGCGCAGCAGAGTGAGGACCTGGGGCGGCACATCCGGCAGCTGGGTGAGGTCGGGATCGCGGTGCAGGATCGCCCCGATGGAATCGGAAATGGTCTCGCCCCCGAACAAACGCTCGGCGGTGAGCATTTCGAACAACACCACGCCAAAAGACCAGATGTCGGCCTGCCGGTCGATGGATTTGCCGCGGGCCTGCTCGGGACTCATGTAGGCCGCCGTGCCAAGGATGACCCCCTGCATGGTCATCGCCGCGGTGATGGTGGGCGAGTTGGAGATCTCCAAGGCGGAATCGCTGCCTTCGTCGCCGGCGTAGGCGCGGGCCAGGCCGAAGTCGAGAAGTTTGACGTCACCGGTGGGAGTGATCTTGATGTTCGCCGGCTTCAGATCGCGGTGAACGATGCCCAGGGCGTGGGCCGCCTCGAGGGCTTCGGCGATTTGAGCGGCCAGCAGGATCGATTCACCAGGCGGAATTGGTCCGCGCGCGAGGCGTTCGGCCAGGTCCTCGCCCTCAACCAGTTCCATGACCAGGAAGGTGCGGTCCTGGTCCTTGTCGAATCCGTAGATGGCGGCAATGTTCGCGTGCTGAAGCTTGGCCAGGGTGGTGGCTTCGCGTTCGAAGCGCGCCACACGCTCGGGATCCTGGCTGAATTCCACGGGCAATGCCTTGAGTGCCACCTCGCGGTCAAGCTTGGTGTCGTGGGCGCGGTAGACCTCGCCCATGCCTCCGGTGCCGATGTGGGACAGGATCTTGTAATGAGCCAGGGTTTTGCCGAGCATGGGGACCTTTGGGTTTGAGAATCAGGATATTTATAGGTTGATATGATAACCATTTTCAATGGGTTGTGCCCCTGAAATTATGGCCGGGGCGATCGGGCCAGTATTTGGCGGTATTATCCAGCAAACAATATAAAATGTGAAAAACAGGGTCCCCCGGGGGGCCCTGTTTTTGATGTTCCAACCGGATTGACCCGCTATTGGCCGTTCCACCTCTCGACCACCATCAGTGGGCGGTTCCCCTTCTCTTCGTCCGCCTGGTACAGCATGAAGAAGCTCTCGCCGTCTGCGCTGACCTGCAGATACAGGGGCCATCCCACCCCGTTTTGATCCTCGCCCCGCTCCCTGGTGAACAGCGTCTTCAGCGTACCCAGGCGCACCGCGGGCTGTCTTTCCACCGCCACCTCAACCACGTTCAGCCCATTCATGAAGTACAGTTGATCGCCCGTCCCGTTCCACTGAGGCCAGCCGCCCCCGTCCACGGATACCTGGCGCTTCTGGTCGCCCTGGGGATACCGCCTCAGGTACACCTCGTCACGTCCCGTCTCGAGGGAAACGTAGGCGACCAGGCCGCCGTCCGGCGAAATGGTTCCGCCGTACTGCCAACTGGAGCCGGCGGCCACCCTCACGGGATCAGAAGAGACCTGCAGCGGGGCCTGTGCCCCATCCGGAGCCGTCAGGCCCATCGACAGCAGATTCCAGCCGCCTTCCTCCTCAAAAGCGGTGTGGAGGAGGGCCCCATCGTCCGGCGACATGGCCGGGAAATGCCCCGTTCCCAGCACCTGCGGCGGCACCAGGCCCTCGACCGAGAAACGGTGCAGTTCGAGGCTCTGGGCGGACGTGGACGGGCCGCCGGAGGCAATGACAAACATGCCGTCTCGTGTCCAGCACGCAGCGAGGTAGTGATCGTCATCGAAGGTCAGACGGCTCTGGGTGCCGCGGACAAGATCCAGCATCCACAGCTGGGTGGACTCGCCGTCCCGGACCGACAGCACCACCCGTTCGCCCCGGGGATCCAGGGCGAAGAAAGGTGTCACGTCCTGCGCCTCGCCGTAGGTGGCCACCACCTGACCGCTGCGGTTACAGCGCACCAGTTGCCAGTTCAGCACGCCGCTACCCGTGGCGCACAGCAGGGTGCGGTCGCCGGACACGCTGGGCCACAGCCCCTCGCTCACCACCAGGAACGGCTCACCTCCCACCTGCCGGCTGTCCGGATCGTAGGGCACGGCCCAGACTCCGTCGTTGGGGCCGTCCTTACGGAACAGTACGTGGCCGCTGTCGCAGTAGACCGGGTTGCGAATGTTGTCGTCCAGACCGTCGAAAACCAGCGTCTCGGTACCGTCTCGATGGTGATA
>QNDV01000232.1 GCA_003646045.1 bacterium | reverse complement strand
CCAGCATCGCCGGCAACCTGCCCACGGCGCCGGCCCTCATGGGCAATACCGTGGTGTGGAAGCCGGCTTCCAGCGCCGTGCTCAGTTCCCACATCATCATGCAGATCCTGCAGGAAGCGGGTATGCCCGACGGTGTCATCAACCTGGTGCCGGGCCGCGGCAGCCAGGTGGGCAATCCGGTAATAGCGAGTCCTGACCTGGCCGGAGTGCACTTCACCGGCAGCACGGCGGTCTTCCAGGGTATGTGGCGGCAGATCGGCTCGAACATCGACAGCTACGGTTGTTACCCGCGCATCGTGGGGGAGACCGGTGGCAAGGACTTCATCTTCGCCCATCCCAGTTCGGATGTGGACGCCCTGGTCACAGCCATGGTCAGGGGTGCCTTCGAGTACCAGGGCCAGAAGTGCTCGGCTGCCAGTCGGGCCTATATCCCGTCCAACCTCTGGAAAGAGGTCAAGAAGAAGCTGCTCGAGCAGGTAGCCAGCATAACCATGGGCGACGTGACGGATTTCCGCACCTTCATGGGCGCCGTGATCGACCAGGGTGCCTACGACGACATCAAGGGTTTCATCGACCGTGCCCGCAAGGCGAAGAGCGAGTGCAGGATCATCGCCGGCGGCAATTGCGACGACAGCAAGGGCTACTTCGTCGAGCCCACGGTAATCGAGGCCAAGGATCCCCTGATGGAGACCATGGTGGAGGAGATCTTCGGTCCGGTGCTGACGGTGTACGTCTACCCGGAGAAGGATCTGCTGAAGACCCTGCGGCTGTGCGACCGGTCGTCGGCCTACGCCCTGACCGGCGCGATCTTTGGTCAGGACCGGGCAGCCCTGATCAGGATGAAGGACGAGCTCGAAGGTACGGCGGGCAACTTCTATATCAACGACAAGCCCACCGGGGCGGTGGTGGGGCAGCAGCCCTTCGGCGGCAGCCGGGCCTCGGGCACCAACGACAAGGCGGGCAGTTACCTGAACCTGGTCCGCTGGACGAGCCCGCGTACGGTCAAGGAGACGTTTGACCCGCCGCGGGCCTATCCGTATCCCTATATGTCCGACCGTTAGGATTCCGCGCCCGGCCGGCGCGACCCCGGCGGCATGGATGAGCAGGAGAGGGGCGGCCCCGGCGGGTCGTCCCTCTTTCTTTTTAGTGTCAGTCCAGCGGCGGGGCGGGCAGCACCAGGAGCTGGGCCCAGGGACCGGCATCGCCATGGGTCAGGGCAGACGTGACGGCCCGGCGGTAGTCATCGTCCAGATCCGGCGGCAGGCTCAACCAGGTGTGCCCGGCCGCCGCCCGCACCGTATTCATCACCAGGCGCGCCAGGCGGCCCACTCCCGGTGCCGATGCTTCCAGACGCCACACGGCCAGGTGCAGCAGAGCGGCGCGCACGCCCCAGTTCTCCTCCTGCGCGGCCAACTCCCACATCACCGCCAGATCCTTGGTGGGGGCGCCGGCGGTAGTCGGCGCTTCGCCGGCGACACAACTGCGCCAGCGGGGATAGGCGGCCACCAGGGTGGTGACAGCCTCTGCTCCCTGCAGCAGTTCAAGAATGGTAAGACGGGAGATGCAGAGGGCGTCCGCGTAGTCGTTGAGAGTCGTATCGTGGGGGCCGTCGGGAACATTCGCGCCAACTGCCGGTCGGGGCAGAGGCCCCGGCCAGCCCGCGTCGACCACCCTTGGCGCGCCGGGGACCATGGCCGCCAGCACCTGCTGCAGGGTGAAGAAGAATCCGTCCAGCTCGAGGGTGCGCACGGCGTCCGAGATTTGGGCTTCGTCAATGGTGCGCAGGTGGGGCAGAAGCTGGGGCCGAACTACCCGGTTCACGTGGGGGGCGTCCGCTAGAACTTCTTGCCAACGGGGCCACAATACGGTCAGCGGCTCTCGGTGCATATGGCGACGGGGGCCCGGCGCGTCCCCGGATTACGGGCGGGAAAGAAGGGGCTGGTGCCGGAGGTGGGACTCGAACCCACACGTTCCAAGGAACACTGGATTTTGAGTCCAGCGCGTCTACCAATTCCACCACTCCGGCACCTCTGTTGCGACCCCTGCGGGCCACGCAGGCGGCGATGTTAGGAATACAGCGCCTGAAAGTCAAGGCGCTGAAATGTTTGACACCGGGTCAGGGTTTGCTATATTTCCCGCTCGATCGGCTAGGGTGGGGCCATAGCTCAGCTGGGAGAGCGCTTGACTGGCAGTCAAGAGGTCAGGGGTTCGATCCCCCTTGGCTCCACCAACTTAAACCGCTAGAATCACGACCTGCCATCGGCAGGTCTTTTTTGTGATCCGTTTCTGATAGCCCTGGAGTACCATGGCCCAGCAGGACCAACACCAGACCGGACAACTACCCCTGCCGGTCCGTCTGGCCACCCTGGTCGCAATGGTGGGTATCCTCGCCGCCGCCATCGTCAACTGGTCCGAAATCGAGGCCTGGCTGGCTGCGGCCGGCAACGGCGGCCTGGCCGTTTTCTCCGGCGTTTTCATCATCCTGACCAGCTGCTGTTTCCCGGTGTCCATGTTGGGCTTCACGGCAGGGTACATCTACGACCCCCTGCCGGCATTCGGTGTGCTGGTGTCCTCGGTACTGGTCTCGGGCAGCTTCATGTTCATGCTGGGCCGCTCGTCATTGCGCTCGGTGGTGGCTCGCCTCCTTGCCCGGGATCCCCGCCTGTCCGCCATGCAGCATATGGCAGCCAAGCAGGCCCTGCGCCTGAACCTGCTGGCGCGTCTCTCCCCGTTCAATTACGGCCTAGTGTGCTACACTCTGGCCGCCGGTCCCACGCGGTGGCGGGAGTATCTGCTGGGACTGGTGGCGGCCGTGCCGAGCCTGGCCATCCAGGTGGCGGTGGGCCGGGTTGCCCGGCAGGGACTCGATGCGAAAACCCTGGGTCCGTGGCAACTCGTGGGTACGATAGTGGGGATTGGGTCGCTTCTGGCCCTGGGCTGGCAGGTCTCGCGCATGGCGCGGCAGGCCTGGCAAAAGACGGCTGATGAAGGTCAGGGGGGAGATGGCCATGACGCGGAACACGGTTGACCGCGACAATATCATTCCTTTTCCCGCGGTGGAAGGTGCCGGTACTGCGTTACGCCTGCGCGTGGATCTGGTGCTGATGCCCACGGTTGTCTGGCGACGCTTCCTGTTGCCCGCCAGTGCCAGCTTCTGGGATCTGCATGTGGCGATCCAGGACACCTTCGGCTGGGAGGATCGCCATCTGCACCAGTTCACAGTGGACGATCACCGCCTGGGCGAGAACCTGCGTCTGGGCATTCCCGGCGACCAACGCCTGGACGGGCCGGGGCGGGTGCTGCCGGGATGGGAGCATCGCGTGGTGAACTACCTGCGCCCCGACACCTCGCCGGCTCTTTATACCTACGACTTCGGTGACGAATGGCAGCACGAGGTGGTTCTCGAGGCGATCCACAACGACGAGCAACCATCGCGCCTGCCCCGCTGCCTGGCCGGTGAAGGACAGGCGCCCCCCGAGGATTGCGGGGGACCGCCCGTGGTGACTGTCGAACACACCACCGGGGACGGGATGTTCCAGCCGGATGCCGTAGTATTTTCGGACCCTCGCCAACGCTGGCACCGGATTTTCGACAATGACTGATACCATGCCGATCATCGTGGTCCTGTCCCTGGCCCTGATGGTGGCGGTGGCGCTCTGGCTGCGGGCGTCACGGCGCGGATCCAGCCTGCGGAATGACTTGGAGTTGCTGCGCGACACCGAGGCCCAACTGCGGAAACTCGAACTGCAACTGCGTCGGCGGGCGGATATCGCGCCCTCTACCCTGTGGGAGTGGAACGTAGTTACCGGCCGTATGCACCTGGCCGAAGCGTTTCTGGGATTGGCCGGCTACAATGCGGACAAGCTGGGTCAGAACCTGCGCGATCTGCTGCCACTGGTTCACGTGGACGACCGTAACCGGCTGCGGACCATTTTCAGCGACTACCTGGAGCACCGCACACCGGACTGCGAGACCGAATTCCGGCTACGCTGCGCCGACGGCCGCTACCTGTGGATCCTGACCCGGGCGGTAGCCACCTGGAAGTCGGACGGTTCACCGGAGCGGGTTCTCGGTTCCTTCACCGACATCACCACCAGGGTGGAGGCCGAGGAACAGCGTGACCGGCTCTTCAACCTGTCCCTGGACATGCTGGCGGTGGTGGGCTTCGACCAGTATGCGCTGCAGCTGAACCCGGCCTGGGTGCGGGTACTGGGCTGGTCCCGCGATGATCTCATGGAACGGCCCCTGGAGGAGTTCGCCACCCCGGAGGATCGGGAAATAATCACGGGAGCCTTCGCGAAACTGGCTGCGGGGGAACAGTTGGAGGATCTGGAATGCCGCTTTGTAAGTCGCGACGGCAGCTGGCGCTGGTTGGCCTTCACCGCCTTTCCCTATCCGGATCGCAAGACCATATTCATGGTGGCGCGGGACATCACCGCCCAGAAGGAAGCGGACAGTCAGCGGGCGGTTTTCCAGGAGAGGTTGCGACAGTTACGCAACCAGCTATCGGTAAGCGAGGACCGGCAGCGCCAGGAACTGGCCGCGGCCATCCATGACGGGCTGGCCCAGCAACTCTTCGGGCTGCGGGCCCAGATCACTCTCCTGAAGTACCCCGAGCGGTTATCCGACTATCAGGACGTGGTCCGGACTGCCATGGAGGTGTTGGACCAGACCATGGTCGAGGCCCGCTCCCTCAGCTTCGAACTCTTTCCGCCGGTGCTGTACCAGGAAGGCCTGGAGGGAGCGTTGCAGTGGCTGAGCCACCATTACGAGGAACGCACGGGCCAGTCATGCTCATTCGTGGCCGACGGCGAAGGGGCGGAGCTGCCCCAGGACACCCGTGCCATGCTCTACCAGTGTGCACGCGAGTTGCTGAACAACGTCCGCAAACACGCCACGGCCAATCGGGTCGATTTGGTACTGCGCTGGGTCCCCGTCGGCACGGAGGTGGAGGTCTCCGACGATGGCTGCGGCTTTGTCCTGCCCGCCCATGCACAGTTAGAGGCAGGCAACCCGGGTGAGGGCGGTT
>QNDV01000231.1 GCA_003646045.1 bacterium | reverse complement strand
TGGGAGACGTAGAAGGGAAGCGCCAACTCGAGGGGGTGGGCTGAATGGGGGCCGATGACCGTCCGGGACGATACTGCCACGTCCCCGTTCAGGGGCATGGGATCCAGTTGTGCACCGCGAAAAAGGACCTGTTCCCAGTCGGGAAACTTCCTCTGGGTGCGCATGGGCGAAGAGGAACTGGCCCCGGTCCTGGCCAGATTCACAACGCGTGCGTACCTGGTTTCGAACCCGTCCTTGTCGCGGGCCCATTGCTCAAGGTAGCCATCCAGGGCATCGCCACTCCCGGCAGCCGCCGGTGCAGACGCGACGTCCCCGGACGCCGCCGGTTCCTGCAGGGTGAACTCGTCCGGTCCCACGCCGCAAACAGGGCATTCTCCCGGCGGATGCTCGCCGTCATGCTCGTAACCGCAAACATCGCAGATCCAGGTCTTGTGTGGATTACCAGACATGACTATCCCCTCGCGGCATACTTCTGATTGATGAGACAAGTCCCCTTTGTTTAAACAGGGTAAGTCCAGCCATTCACAATGGCATCGGGATCACTTACAGGCTCCGCGTGGATATCCGGCGTGAGCCGTGTACCAGGCGGTCGGTCTCACGTTACCGGGCCTTGCGCCACGCTTCCTCGGCCGGGCCTTCGATGCGGGCCCAGACCTCGTCGGGGGAACCTTCCCCGTCAATGACAGTCACCTTGCCCTGCTTCCCGTAGTAGTCCACCGCCGGCAGGCAGATCTTCTCGTGCTGCTCCAGGCGGTGCACGATGGTGGTGGTCTCCATATCGTAGCTCATGCGCCGGTCGGTCTTGCCGCGAGCGTCCAGACGCTTGATCAGTTCCAGGGTCGGGCACTGGATATCCAGGGTGAAGGACACCGACGAGTTGATCTTCCGCAGGAGCCCGTCGAGGATGTAGGCTTGAACCAGGGTGCGCGGAAAGCCCTTGAAGATGAAGCCGCCGGCCTCGGGGTTCCGACGAATGTGCTTTTCGATGAGCTTGATGACGATTTCGTCGGGTACCAGATCGCCCTGGTCGAAAATGGCCTGCACCTTACGACCCACCGGGGATCCCCTGCCGATCTCCTCCTTCAGCATCTCGCCGGTGGACAGGTAGACCAAGTTGTACTGCCGGGCCAGGTTGCGCGCCTGGGTACCACGGCCGGCGCCGGGATAACCCAGCAGCACGACGTTGAACAGCACCTTGCGCAGCTCCTGCTCGATAATCTCTTCCAGTTGCCCGTTGATCCGCTCGACGGAGCCCACGCCCTCCACGGGGAAGTACAGATCCTGGTCCTGATAGAACCGGGCCACAGGCGCCGTCTTTTCCTCGTATTCCTTCAGGCGATTCTTGATGACCACTTCGGTGTCATCGCTGCGGCCGGATGTCTTGGCGCGTTTCAACAGACGCTGAAGCGATTCCTCCGGCGGGACTTCCAGGCTCAACAGGCAGGTGAGGGACGTGTGCATCTTCAATAGCAGGCCTTCCAGGATGTAGGCCTGCACGAAGGTGCGGGGAAAACCGTCGAAGAGGAAGCCGGCGGCATCGGGATTGGTGGTGATCTTCTTCTCGATGATCTGGACGATGATCTCGTCGGACACCAGGCCGCCCGTCTCGATGATGGACTTGGCGGCCAGACCCAGTTCCGTGCCGTCGGCGATCTCCTGGCGCAGGATGTCACCCGTGGCGATGTACACCAGGTTGTGCTTCTTCATCAACAGCTCTGATTGCGTGCCTTTACCGGCACCGGGTGCACCAAACAGGGCGATGTTCAGCATGGAGCTCTCCTTCTGGTTTTCCTGATTGCCGCCATCACCTGCCAGGGTGACCGGCGCCCCGCAGTCTACCAACGAGAAACACTTTCCGGCAAGACATGCAACAATTCGGAGCCCACCCTTCATTCCCGTCCCCCCATGTCCTATATTACCCCGGTTGCGCTGGAACCCGGCCCCAGGCCATCCGACCGTCCTTGGGAGGTACGTCCTTGAAACTCCGCGTCCTGCTGACCGTCTGCCTCGCGCTGATCGCCGCGAGCGCCATCGCCCAGGAGCCGCACCCCTTCTCGGTGCACGACATGCTGGCCATGGACCGCGTCGGCAGTCCCGTCGTCTCCCCCGACGGCGAGTGGGCCGCCTTCACCGTGCGCAGCACCGATCTGGAGGCCAACCGGAGCCGTACCGATATCTGGCTGGCCAGTACCGACGGCAAGACCGTCAAGCGCCTGACCACCCACGAAGCCGGCGACTGGAATCCGGTGTGGTGCCTCAACGGGCACCTGTTCTTCCTCTCGACACGCGGCGGCAGCACCCAGATCTGGGCCATCGACCCTGCCGGCGGCGAAGCTACCGCCATGACCGACCTGCCCCTGGATGTGGGCGGTTTCACGGTGGTGCCCGAGCTGCGCAGCTTCCTGTTGACCATGGAGGTCTACCCCGGGCTGGGCGTGCAGGGCACCCTGGACCGCGACGCGGCCATCGAGGCCGATCCCGCCACGGGCATGGTCTACGACGAGCTCATGTTCCGCCACTGGGACACCTGGGAGGACGGCAAACGCAGCCACCTGTTCCTGTTCGGCGGCGAGACCGGCGAGTACATCGACCTGATGCCGGACCTGGACACCGACGTGCCCACGCGCCCCTGGGGAGGATTCGAGGAAATCGCCGTGGCCCCCGGCGCCGAGGAGATCATCTTCACCGCCAAGATCCTGCCGGGCAGTCAGCCGGCCTGGAGCACCGACTACGACATCTATGCCGTGAAAACCGACGGCTCCGGTGATATGCGCTGCCTCACCGAGCAGAACGAGGCCTGGGACACCGAGCCCGTGTTCACCCCCGACGGCAAGACCCTGGTCTACCTGGCCATGGACCGGCCCGACTTCGAGGCCGACCGTTTCCATCTCGAACTGATGGACTGGGCCACCGGCGAGATGCGCCGCCTCGACGTGGTATACACCCCGGGCGAGGACGACCTCGGTTTCGACCGCACCCTGGACCTCAGCCCCCACGGCCTGCAGTTCTCCAGTGACAACCGCACGGCCTACTTCACGGCCGGCTGCCTGGGGCAGCGCTCGCTCTTCAAGGTCGATACGAAGAACGCCAAGGTCACCCGCATCCACAAGATGGGGCGTCACTCGGGACTGCAACTGCTCAAGGGTCGCATCATGTTCGGCCTGCAGCACCTGCAGTCGCCCACCGAGCTCCATACCATCAAGACCGGTGGCAGCGACTTGAAGCAGATCACCGACCTCAACGGCGACAAACTGGCGCAGACCCTCATGGGCGAGCCCGAGCAGTTCACCTTCCGCGGCTGGAACGACGAACTGGTCTTCGCCTATGTGGTCAAACCCCACGACTGGACCGCCGAGAAGGCGGCCGCCGGACAGAAATGGCCGGTGACCTTCCTGGTCCACGGCGGACCCCAGGGCAGTTTCGGCAACGACTTCCATTACCGCTGGAATCCCCAGGCCTACGTGGGCGCCGGCTTCACCACGGTGGCGGTGGACTTCCACGGTTCGACCGGTTACGGCCAGGACTTCACCGACGCCATCAGTGGCCACTGGGGCGACCGGCCCCTCGAGGACCTGGAAAAGGGCCTGGCGGCGGCGTTGGAGAACTACCCCTGGATGGACGGCGAGCGCGTAGTAGCCTCGGGCGCCAGCTACGGTGGCTACATGATCAACTGGATGCACGGCCAGCCTTTCGGCCGGAATTTCCGGGCTTTTGTGTGTCACGACGGGAACCTTGACGAGCGTATGGCCTATTTCGACACCGAGGAACTGTGGTTCCCCGAGTGGGAGCACGGCGGCACACCCTGGGCACCGGGCAGCGGTTACGGCACCTACAACCCGGCCGACTACGTGCAGAACTGGCACGTGCCCACCCTGGTGGCACACGGTGCCCTGGACTACCGGGTGGTCGACACCCAGGGACTGAGCACCTTCACGGCGCTGCGGCGCCAGGGAGTGCCGGCGCGGTTGCTGTACTTCCCGGACGAGAACCACTGGGTACTCAAACCCCGCAATTCCATCCAGTGGCATGACGAGGTCATGGGCTGGCTGACCCGCTGGACCGAATAGCAAAGGAAAGCAACAGGATGGGTCTTTCGATACTGAAACGCGTGGGCATGGGCGTGGGCCTGGCCACCATCATGATCATCGCGGTGGGACTGTTCCTGCCGCGCACCTACACCATCGAGCGCAGCATCGTGATCACCGCGACGCAGCAACACATCCATGATCTGTGCGGGGACCTGGAGCAGTGGCCGCGCTGGACCCCCTGGTTCAAGGCTGATCCCGGAATCGAGATCACCATGGGGGGCCTCACCAGCGGCGAAGGCGCCCACCAGACCTGGCACGGCAAGGGCAGCCGGGGCGAACTGACTTTCACCCGCAGCGACCCGGATTGGGGCGTGGGCTTCGACCTGCGGCTCAACGGCGGTTCCACAGACGCCGTCTGCACCATGCGCTACGCCCTGGTGGACAGCGGCGTGCGGGTGACCTGGGACATGACCGGCGACGCCGGCTACAACCTGCTGGACCGCTTCTTCGGCCTCATGATGGATACCGTTATCGGCCCCATGTTCGACGAGGGGCTGACACGATTGAAACTGGTGGCCGAGGAAGCACCCGCCGAGGATCCTGGAATTTCCGACTTGGGCTGAGCAACCGGTCCGGCGAGCCGGTTGCCATGGCAATATTCCTCGAAGTAACCAGACACACACAACCGGGGTGAATCGTACCCATGTCAGAAGCGTCTCGCAGTCCTGAGCCCACGACGGGAATCCCGGCCATCGAGCCGGAAGTCCTGCGAGGCGTACAGCGGGGCGAGGCAGAGGCTCTGGGCACCCTTTTCGAAGCCTGTTTCGACGATCTCTACGGACTGGCCTACAGGATGCTGGGCAACCACGCCGCCGCCGAGGACGCCATGCAGGAGGTTTTCATCAAACTGCACCGTGGCGCCGGCAGCCTGGACCCGGAGCGTGACCCGCGACCCTGGCTGCGCACGGTCACGGCCAACCATTGCCGCGACCACCACCGGTCTTTCGGGG
>QNDV01000230.1 GCA_003646045.1 bacterium | reverse complement strand
CCCGCCGCGTTGGTGATCAGGCTGATTTCGGGACCGATCAGGCCGGTTCCGGCCGGATCGTTGACCAGGTCAAGGCTGGCGCCTTCCAGTCCCCGGTGGTGGCGTACGGCGTCAAAAGCCCGCTCGGCCCGGGTGGCGGCCTCGAGTTTGAGGTCGTAATCCCATTGCCTGGTGGGGGTGCGGGTCATGTCCAGTACCATCTGCATGAGCAGGGCACTGGCCGCCAAAAGCAGGAGAATGAACCTGCGCCGATTATCCAATCGCCAGCTCAATGAGCTTCCCCCCGTAGGCTGTGACCAGGGCCAGGCGCACGATGAACGAGGCCATGATCATCGTGCAGAGGGTTTCGACGACGCCCTGCCGCATCATCCAGTAGGCGATCAGCCCGGGGATGATGTAACCGATGGACTGGACCACGCTGGTGTCCACGCCCAGTTGCATGGCGTCGTTGAAGACGAGGATGTGGCGGGTCATGTACCCGAACAGGAAACCGGCCAGCACGCTGAACACCATGGTGCGTCGGCCGTAGAGCAGCACGAAACGCCCCACCAACCGGATAAAAGCGTAAGTTACCAGGGAAGCCAGCACGGTGCCCAAAATGCGCATGGGCTGATCCATGTACAGGGCGATGTAACCGGGCACCACCAGACCACCGGCGGCCAGGCCGAGGATCTCCGAAAAGACCAGGCTGACGACAAGACCCAGTCCGATACTCTGGAAGATCATGCCGTCACCTCCTTTTGTCTCAGATGGTGAAGCAGGCGACTGCCGATGCCGGCCATGTTACCCACACCGATGATTCGTGCTCCATCCGGCCCCAAGCTGACCAGACGGTTCCACAGGGCCTCGGCTTCCAGGTTGCTGAAATCATGGATGGCTTTCCGGGAAATTCCGTTGCGCCGCAGAAGACTCGCAAACAGGGCTGTCTCGTCGCCGACCAGAACGTAATGGGCGGCTTTCATTTCCCGGCCCATGAGAGGGGCCAGATCCTTGCTGCGCCGCTGACGGTCGGATCGGATGTTCATCAGCAGGATGACCCGCTCCGGTTGCGCCGCCAGGTCCAGCCGCCTCCACACCCGGCAGTAGCTGTCCGGGTCATTGGCCGCAAAACCGTTGATGAATTCCACCTCGCGGGAACCCACGCCAGGCACCTCTTGTCGGTAACGGAGGCAGGTCATGGCGCCCGCATCGGGGGTCACCTGCCACATGCCCGTCAGGGCCACCTCGCGCTCCACCCCCACGGCCTTGCACACGTCCAGGGCCAGGCTCACGTTTTCGGGGAACTCCTGGTAGGCGAAGCGTTGCATCTCCTCATCCGACACAGTGTCGGCCCGGCTGCAGGTGAACTTGCTGTGGGCCCTGCGCGAACGGCTGGCCAGATAATCGGTGTACCGGTCCTCGGCGGTGAACAGGTGACTGCGGCGGGGAACGGTGCCGGCCAGGCTGGCGGCCACATCGTCCATGGTCGGCCCCATGACTTCCAGATGATCGGGCCGCACGTTGGTGATCACCCCGTGGGTTGCCTTGACGATGGTATGCTCGCAAACCCTCTGCAGATCCGGCCGCACGGCCATGCATTCGATGACCAGCGCCTGGCAGTTCTGCCGGGCCGCCCGGCGAAACACGCTGAGCTGTTCCTTGATGTTGGGGGCGCCACGCCGAACGACCGGAGTTTCGCTGCCGTCGGTATTGATCATCGCGGCGGCGCTGCCGGTGGTCTTGCCGACCACGGCCATGCCGCCCGCTTTCAGCCCTGCGGCTATCAACCGGGCCACCGACGACTTGCCCCGGCTGCCGTTGACGTGGATCCGGATGGGGATCCGGCGGCGGTGGTGGGCATGCCGCAGCATTTCCCACATACCGAGGGACGTCACCAGGATCAGAAGAATCAGCACCAGTTGCACGACACACCTTACCGTGGCCAGGGGAGGAGCACTGCCATTGGAGTTGACGGCGGTGCCCCACCAATGCGTTTACCGCAACAGAATCATTTTCCGGGTCAGCGCACGAGTGCCTGTCTCCAGGCGGTAGAAGTACACCCCGCCGGCCGCTGGAGAACCGGAGTCGTCCCGACCGTCCCAGATCTTCACGCCTTCGCCGGGGGCCACCTGGCCATCGACCAGGGTGCGGACCAACCGGCCCGCCACGTCGTATACGCGCAGGCGTACGTGGGTTTGGCGCGGCAAGGCAAAACCGATGGATGCCGATCCGCGGGCGGGATTGGGTTGAGCAGGATACAGCGCCAGACGCATGGTGGGCGCCGCGGCCACGCTGGTCTGGCCGGGCTCACTGGACACGCTGTATGGGTGCAGGGCCGTCAACATGAAACGATCCTCTGAGGAATCGCCGTCCACCGGTGCGGTGAAGCGTCGGATCCCGCCGGCCAGGGGATATTCCGTCAGGCGCACGCGTTGTCCGTCGCGGATCCTGTCCACGTGCCAGCCCACGACGGGACGGTCGTCGGCGGGCTCCCAGACCAGGTCGATCTGGCCGACAGCTGCCGTGGCGACAAACCTGGACAAGGCAAAAGGCACCCGCAGCGGGGTCTCGGTGGTCACGCGCACCGCCAGGCCGGGCTGCAGGGGAGCCATGCCCTCAGCGTTGATGTTGCCGTAACTCAACTGCAGGCCGTCGGTGCCGTCGGGCGACTCGATGCCCACGGTTGCGTACATGCGCATGTAGTCGTTGTTGTTGACCTGCCGGTACAGGAGAAGCAACTCACCATCCCCACTGGCGGTGGGGTGATTGACCTGATCCATCAGTGCCAACTGGAAGGTCTGCAGCCCCAGGATTTCCGGTTTGTAATGAGGCAGTCGGCTCCACTCGACGATGAATGCACCGAGGGTCTGGTCATGGTAGGTGTAAATGCCATCCGGATCGATGCCGTTGACATTGCCGCCGACCGGGGGCACGGGATTGAGGTTGTCCCAGAAGGGAGCCACCAGGGCTTCGACGCCGTACTGGGTGGGGATGGTCCAGTTGTAGAAGTCGTAGTCGGTGCCCGTGTCGAAGCTGATCCAGCCGTTGTCGCTGACCCGCATCTGGGTGTAGTCCTGTCCGTAGTAGCGGAAGGTGAACGGCAGATCGATCACCATCCAGACCACTTCATTTTCGATGGGGAAATCGAGCAGGGTACCGGGGCCGCCCATATTCGAGGAAATCTCGTTCCAGAAATAGACCGGACGGCTGTCCGGGTAGTCGAAGTCTGCGCTGTCGTAGGCGAAGTAGCCGTAGTTGTCCGGACCCACCGGGGAAGAGACATTCACCGGGCCAACCACCACGGCGCAGTTCGTGTCGGTCCGGTAGCCCGCGGTGGTGGTGACGACCAGGTCGAAGGTCAGGTTGGTGGCCGTGGGCGTGCCCGGTGTCACATCGAGATCGAATACCGCGTCGGTAGTGACGGTCTGACCGGGCTGACAGGCCGGTATCGTGGCGGTGCCGGTGCCCAGGGTGGAACCGCCCGGGGTCAATAGTGTCAGCTCGACGGTGCCTCCGCCGGCCGCGATGCTGCCGGTGTTGCGCATGGTCAGGGCCAGGTTGGTCGTCTGGCCGGGACGCGGGGCGGACCCGTCGGCTGCAGCCAGGTAGATCTCGCCCCAGGCCGGGGCTTTCACGGTCAGGGTGACCAGGGTGATGTCATGCTGGCCGCCGAGACGTTCGGCGTCCATTTGCAGGGTGATCGACGATTCGTTCTCCGCATCCGCAGCAACGATCAGCCCCAGGATCGCCGCCGCGACGGCCTCGGAACCACCGGGAAGGTCGGGGAAAGACACCTGGCCAGGCACGATGCTGCCGGGGCCGGAGACTTCGGCGATACTCAGGGTGAACGCACCGCTGGAACTGCTGCCGTGATTTTTCATCGTCGCGGTCAGGGCCAGCGTCTCGCCGGGATTGATCACCTGGTCACCGTTGCCGGCGTGTTCTTCGACTTCCAGTGCGGTAGCGCCCAGGAATACGCCCGCGGTTCCGGTGGCGATGGTGGCTTCGTAGGGATTGGTGCCCGCTTCGCTGACGGTGATGTCAATGACCGCCCCCTGGAGGACGGGGCTGATCTCCAGGTCCAGCGTGCCGTCAGGGCCGGTCACTCCGGTGCCGATCAATTGGCCGCTTTGAACCACACCCACCCGGGCTCCGGCCACCGGGGTGGCGGCTCCCTCGGTGACCACCGATACGGTGAGACTGTTGGCCCCGACCAGCAGGTGGTCGGGGTGGCTCACTTCGATGGCCTGGGGCAACTGACGCCAGAACTTCAGGCTGGGATCACCCATCAGGTTGTAGATGTGAAAGTAGAATTCCACCGATTCCTCGCCGAACTCGGCGGCGGAGATCTCGTTGGGGAAGTAGTCCATGAAACGCATCTTGCCGGTGTTCAGCAGGGTGCCCAGATCAGTGACACCTTCGTCGATGATGCGTTCGAAGATGCTGATGGCCATGGCGTCGTTGTACCTGGTGTGCGACCAGTGTTCGCCGTTGCCGATGAAAGCCACCGCACCCTTGCCGGGTTCGTCGGGGCTGCCCTGGCGTACGAAAACCTCACCGAAACACGGGTTGGTGGAGGTGTAATCGCCATTCAGACAAACGAAACTCATGACAATCGGCGTCATGTTGTTGGTGTCCAGGGCCGGGATGTCGTCCACGGTAAACGTGGGGGGATCCCAGCCGGCGGTTCCGTAGGCCCAACCGCGGTAGACCACGAAACCCACGCCGGCGTTGATGGTGTTGCGCACCACGGTGGCCCCCATCAGCGAGGGCAGCGGTGGTGACGTTACGGGCGTGGGGTCGGGAAAGCCCATGTCCGTCAGCATTTCGCCACAGAAATCAACCGTATACCCGGGAGTATCCGAAGCGTACACGCCCGCCACCATCAGGGAGCGGGTTTGCCAGGTGGGATCGCCGGCCATATCCGGATAACGTTCGTAGTTGATGGTCTTGTTGATCAGGGTGCGGGCTGCGGTGTCGTTTTCCACCGGCAAACGGCCAATCGCGGCAGCCATCAGTTAGTCGTCGCCGTCAAGCTGCACGTACGGTTGATCCGAGGGGTT
>QNDV01000229.1 GCA_003646045.1 bacterium | reverse complement strand
TGGTGGCGTTGGCCCAGGGCGTCTTCATCCCGCGCGCTTGTTCAATCGTCCACCGCCGAACCCAGGTACCTGCCCAGACCATTATCCTGTAGCGGACCCGCATCCGGCCAGCCTCCCATATCGATACGGGCTGACGGAGCCTTCCCGTTGTAGAGATCCACGATCGCGGCGATGCCGGCCAGATGTCGTGAGACCCTGGTCTCGAGGGCGATGCCCGTACTGTCGTAGGGCATGGCCAGCAATCCGCGCCGTGCCGCGGTCGCGTATTGATCATCGCGACCCGTGACGGCCAGTCGGGCCGTCGTCCGGCCGCGCAGATGGCCCTGCACGGGATTCGCGGTCTCCATCAGGAATGGTCGTGTGGCCGTGGCGTCGGCCCATTCGCGATGGCTCAGGCCGCGAAACTCTGCCGATGATGATTCAAGATGAAAATCCCAGCCTGCCAGCTGCAGCATAATGGTCGCCTGCGGGGCGATGTCCTGGCTAGGCTCCGGGGCCACGATGGCGTTTACCAGGTTGCGTTCGGGGGGCGCCTCGTGCAGATCGAATGCAACGTCAACGCGTTCCAGCCTGATCAACTCCACGATGGCCCAGGCGACGCGCTCGGTGAGTGTACCGTCCTGCGCGCCGGGATAGACGCGGTTGAGATTCCGGGCTTCGCAGCCCTGGAGGATGCGCGGCGAGGCGGGATGCCGGAACACGACCGGGTCGCGACGCTGGTGAACGGGATTCGTGTAACGTGCGCCGTAGCGGAACCGTCTTGAACCCGCGGGAGTCGGTATGGTGATGAACTGCGGGTGCGCCTCGCCGGGCATGGTGTGGGTGGCGGCGCTGGCGTTGGCCCGGGGTACGACAAATACCTTTCCCGTCTGCACGTCCAGGGTTTCCACCAGCAGCACCGCGGTCATTGTGCCTGCGATCTCCGTGGCATGGGTTCCTCCCAGGACCAGCAGCGAGCCGCCGGGCTCCGCACCCTCGAACACATAGACATCGGTATCGCCGGGCGTGCCCGCGAGGGCCGGGTTGAAATCACTCAGGCGTTGAATGCGGGTCAGGGCAGCAGACGGAAACATGATCTCGGGCGGCAACTGTGCCCGGAACGACGACGTCGCGAGCCAGACCGGGAGCACTGCGAGCAGGAGGGCGACGACCGCAGCAGGTTGCATCTGGCGCAAGGACTTCACGGTGCGGCCCCTTCCATCGCCACCGACGGGCAGCGGTTACCGCCGGGATCGCGGTTCTCTTGAGGAAGGACCGGCCGTCTGTTAACTTTTCCCTCATCATGAGGCCGGGCCGGAACCAGTGGGAGTGGATTGTGCCAGCAGTATCGATACGCATCGCCGTTCGTCTTGCCCTGTTGTTCCCCGCCATTGTTACGGGAATGGCGGTGGCGACCCCGGCAGTCGTGCCTACGGATCCCGTGTCGGACCTGTGGGAGAGGGATTCCCTCACCATCGTGGTTACCGACTCCGGTCTCGGCGGACTCTCGGTGGTGGCCGATGCCGAGCGCAAGCTGCGGGATCACGGCGTGTATGCCGACGTCGAACTGGTCTTCGGCAACGCCCTCTTCACCGCTGAAGGCGGCTACAACAGTCTGCCGGGGCGTGGGGAGAAGCTGCAGGTTTTCAGCCGCGCCCTGCAGGCCTTGCAGGACGACTACGATCCCGACCTCATCATGATCGCCTGCAATACCCTGTCCGTCCTCTACCCTGATACGGATTTCGCGGCCTCCACTACGATTCCCGTGGTGGGCATCGTCGAGGACGGCGTCGACCTGATCGCCGGTCGCATGGAGAACGGCGAGCCGAGCCATACCATCATCTTCGCCACCGAGACCACCGTGGAAGAGGGCACCCACAAGGCGGCCCTTGTGGCCCGGGGCATACCGGCCGACCACATCTTCACCCAGGCGTGTCCCCAGCTGGCCTCGTACATCGAACAGGGGTTCGACGGCATGGGGGCCGGGTTCCTGATCGACGCCTATGTGGGTGAGGCCCTGGACGCCTTCAATGTCGGTGCGGGCCCACTGTACGTCAGTTTCAATTGCACGCATTACGGCTACTCTCTTGAAGCCTGGCGCGAGGCCTTCGCGTCCCGCGAGGTGGCGGTCACCGCATTTCTGGATCCCAACCTGACCATGATCGACTTCCTGCTGCCGAAGTCGCGGTACGGTCGGCATGCGAACCCGGCGGTCCGGGTGAGCGCGGTGTCGATGGTCGCGATATCCGATGATCGCCGCGAGTCCATCGGGCGCTACCTGCGGGCCATCTCGCCCGCCACGGCCGCTGCCCTGGATGACTACGAGTTGCGTCCGGACCTGTTCATCTGGCGCGACCTGGTTGGTGATGCGGACCCGGGCCCTCCCGCACCGCCTCAGGGTGACGCCAGGTAGCTTCCCAGGCCGTTCTCCATCAACTCCCGCGGGTCAGGCCAACCACCGACGGCGATGATCCGCTCCGGCTCCAAGGTGTTGTAAGCGTCGACGATGGCCGCGATGGCGGCCAGGTTGCGGGCGATCCGGCGTTCGATGGAGATGCCATCCTCATCAAAGGGAACGTTGACGATGCCTATGCGCGCGGCCGCAACGTACTGCTCATCCTTGCCCAGAATCGCCAGATCGGCATTCGTGCGACCCCGCAACCGTCCCATGGCCGGATTGGCGGTCTCCAGCAGGATGGGCCTGGTATTGGTGTAATCCGTCCATTCACGATGGCTGAGGCCGTGGAAGTTGGGGGGTGAGGGCTCGAGGGTGAATTCCCAGCCGTCGACCTGCAGCATGATGGTGGCGAACGACGCGACATCCTGGCTGACCTCGGAAGCCACGATGGCGTTGATCACGGGATACTCCGGGGACGACTCGTGGATATCGAACGACAGGTCGATGTCCTCGCGGCGGATGAGTTCCGTGATGGCCCAGGCGATCCGTTCGGTGAGGTTGCCGTCCGCGATGCCGGGATAGGCCCGGTTCAGGTTGCGGGTCTCGTTGCCGGCCAGGACCGTACCGGAAACGGGCTGTACGTAGACCTCGGGGTCGGGCCACTGGTGGATGGGGTTGGTGAAGCGGGCACCGAACCGGAACGAACGCGGACCGCCGGCGGTCTCGAAGACCACGTACTGGGGGTGTGCTTCCTGGGGTTCGGTATGGGTGGCGCCACTGGCGTTGGCCCGGGGGATCAGGAACACGCGGCCCACCTCAACCTGCAGAGATTCCACCAGCAGGGCCACCGTCATGTAGCCGGCGATCTCGGAGGCGTGGGTGCCACCGATGATCAGCAGGGAGCCGCCCGTACCGGGACCCTCGTAGACATACACGTCGGTATCGCCCGCGGTACCGGCCAGGTTGGGATTGATGTCGCTGAGCGTAAAGACGCGTGTCAGGCCGACGGTGGGATACAGGACCTCGCTCTCGTGCTGCACCAGGAAGGTCCGGGCCGAGAACACCACCAGCAGGATCGTGCCCAGGAAACACATCCCGGCTGGTACAAGGCGGCTGCGGTCGATGGTCATGGCACTTCCTACTTGATCATGAACAGACGGAGCAGCATGGGAACGAGCACGATCACGGCCGTCAGTTGCCTGAGGAACTTCCGTTCCTCCAGGATCTCGCCGACCAGGATGATACAGAACAGCAGGATGATGGCCTGATATACCCAGGTGATGAACACGAACTACCCCCTAGCCTGGAATGAGTCTGGAAATGGGGTTGGCCAGCAGGATCATGCCGATGGCCCACAGGATGGTGGCCAGCGCCGGCAACGCGGTGTACTTCAGAACCCGGAAGTAGTTGGACTCGCCCACTACCTGGGCGGCGAACATGCCGGCCAGCGCTGTGGGCGGCATCAGGTCACCCAGACCGGCGAACAGGGAGAGGGCGGAACCGACGACGATCTCGTTCTGCCCCAGGAAGGACAACAGGAAGGGCACACCGAGCACGGACGCAGAGCCGTAGGCCGAGACTGCGCCGAACAGCGGCATCATCACCGAGACACCGACGAACTTCCACAGCGACGGCAGGCCCAGGGCCGTGACCACCAGCATGCCGCGGATTCCCGTGAGGGTCATGATCTGGATGAACGTGCCCACGCCCACGAGAATGCCCATTACCGGCAGGGCCTGGCGTATGGAACGCCGTGCGGCCTGGAAAAGATTGAAGCGGCGGCCGGTAACCGTACCGACCATGGCGCCCAGCAGGAACACCAGCGCGATGCCCAGGTTGGCCGACAGGCCGGGTACCAGCCGGATACCGATGAGGAGCAGTGCCACGAGCACGAGCGGCAGGAAAAGGCGCATGCCGTACGTGGCGGCGTGGTTCTCGCCCAGGCCGGGCAGCACCGCCTCCATGTCGATCCTCTTGAGATAGCGCCCGGCCAGACCCAGGTTGACACCGATCGCCAGGGGCATGGTGGCGATGAGCAGCGGCACGTCGAATCCGCTGAAGGGCATGTCCACGCCACTGCCCATGATCATGGTGGGCAGGCTGATGGGTGGTGCGATCATGCCGTAGATGGCGCTCATGGCGATGATGGCGGCCACCTTGGGCCGCGGAATTCCGCAAGCTGTCAGCACCGGCGCGGCGATGGCTCCGGTAGTCAGTACCGTGGCCGTGGATTGGCCGGTGATCATGCCCGAACATGATGAAGACCGTCAGTCCCACCAGCAGCAGCACCGGTTTGCCGTGCAGTCCCACCAGCAAGCTGCGGCTGATGCTGCCCAGGGCGCCGGATTCCTCCAGCGAGGCCATGAACACCATGGCGGTGGCGATGATCAGGATCGGGTCGATGTAGGTGAAGGCACCTTCGACAAGGTGACGCAGCGGCAGCCCGTCGCCGGCCGCCAGGGTGCCGGACATTGAGGCGATGATCAGGGACAGGCCCGTCGGCACTCGCAGAAACATGGCGCAGGCCACAAATACGGCCAGCATGATAAGCAGAATCCAAAGAGGGTCGAGCACAGGCATATTCTCCGGTAGCGGGTCAGATAAACATAATTTCCAACTAGATATACAAGTCCTGTGCCATTAACAATCTAGTGTAAAATAACGCGTTATGG
>QNDV01000228.1 GCA_003646045.1 bacterium | reverse complement strand
CGAAGTACACCGGATCCGACCAGGCGCTCATCTCGGACGTGGCCCCGTCGCCGGCAACGCCACAAACGCGTAGACGCGCCACCACGCCGGCCTGGACAGTCAGGATGTAGGTGGTATCGGCCAGGACCGTCGCCACCAGACGCGGTGCTTCGGCATCCTCGCGCATCCAGACCTGGTAACCCACGGCGGAGGGCAGCTGATTGCCCTGGAGATCCGCGTCGGGACTGGGAGCCCAGTGATAGCGATAGTCCTGGGACTGGGCCGAGGCCATGCCGGCCAAGACGGTCAGACCCGCAATCAGACTGAAAATGAGAAATGCCTGCTTCGTATTCACGTCTCTTCAGCTCCCGTGTCCGTGCGAATGTCCAGCGCTTGTCGTATTCCCACGGGGATGTGCAACCGGAGTGCCACAGGCAGGAAACTACACGGCGGACATTGGCAGGTGCCCTTGTGGGTTATTTCACTCCGGCATAGGGGAACATGGGGAAGGTCGGGATACGGATCACGGGGCAGGGGAGCCGGTATACCATGCCGCCTGTCGGGCGGATTGCATGGCTTCAGGATTCCGGACGGGCCTCTTCATCCTCCATGGCGGCCAGGCGACGACGGGCGATAATCGTCTTGCGCACCGCCCCCACCATCAGGATCAGCGCCAGCAGCACGAACAGGGTGGGCCAGCGGGTCAGCATCACCAGCCAACCGAAACGCAGGCGCATGCGGGCGGCAAAGGCGTTGGTGAAGGAATCGAGGGATTCGCCGGTGGCGTCCTCGAAACCGTAGCCGAAGTTGCCATGGCGACGGGTGGCCGCCACCACCGCCACCACGGTGTGCGGACCGTGCCGCTCCTGCAGCCAGTCCACCGCCAGCAGGCTCGTGCGGTAGGCCCGGTCGGCCATGGTCGCCACGGCGGGAAAGCGACCCTGCAACCGGTCCAGGTCCGGCACTCGTCCTTCCAGGGCCAGGGATACCGTATCGGTGAAACGCCACTCCCCGGACCAGCGCATGGCACAGCCCTCGTGGAACCAGGTGGGCAGCCAGGTCTCGCCGGCGGACATGAACAGCAGGGCGTGGACCATCTCGTGCAGGAATACCTCGCGCAGGCCGCGGCCCACGGTGGACAGACGCTCCACATCGATGGCGATGACCCGGTGCTGCGACAAGGCCACGCCTATGCCCCAGTCCGGTATGGAGCGCCCGAACTCGGCCTCGAAGCGAGCGCTGGTGAGCAGGAAGCAGGTGACCGTATCGAGTTCGGTGCCGGCGGGCACCAGGGCCGCCGCCAGGCCGGGGCCCTCGGCAATCCAGATCCGGTGACAGCGATCGGCCGCCCCGACAGCCGTGTTACCATCGGTGACGAAGCGCACCGGAGGCGCCACTACATGTGATACCTGGCCCCGCGCGCCGGTAGCGACGCCCAGCAGCAGCAGGGTCAGGATGAGACGGCGGATCAAGACGCTGGCTTCTCCCGGGTGGTGGGGACGCGTTGGACACGGTATGCTCGACCATGATGGTCCAAACCGTGCGCGGCGGCAATGGGTGAAGGATGGCGGAAGGATCGACCATGGCGGGATCGACAATGGAAATTTCGGATGTGCGCCGCCTGATCGAGGACGGCACGCCGGTGGCCGTACTGACAGGCGCCGGCATTTCGGCGGCCAGCGGCATCCCCACTTTTCGCGGTGAGCAGGACAGCCTGTGGGCCCAGTACCGGCCCCAGGACCTGGCCACTCCCCAGGCCTTCGCCCGGGATCCGGAGCTGGTCTGGCGCTGGTACGACTGGCGCCGCGGACTCATTGCCGACTCGGCACCCAACGAGGCCCACGAGGCCCTGGCCCTGGTCGAAGCCCACGCCCCGGTAACCGTCGTCACCCAGAACGTGGACGGCTACCACCAGCAGGCCGGCAGCAGTCGCGTGCTCGAGTACCACGGCTCGATCTGGAACCTGCGCTGCACCGTGTGCGGGGTCGAGGGGGAAGACCGCCGTGTGCCCCAACCGGAATTGCTGCACTGCAAAGCCTGCAAGGGTGCGTTGCGTCCGGGCGTGGTCTGGTTCGGAGAGGGTATCGACCCGGCGGTGGCCATGGCCTCGGAGCAGGCCGTATCAGAATGCGGGCTCTTTCTCGTGATCGGGACGGCCGGCGCCGTCTACCCCGCCGCCGGTCTGGTCGGCCTCGCCGGCAGCCGGGGCGTCCCCGTCGTCGAGTTCAATATCGAACCGAGCGGCGTGAGCCACCACGCCGATCTCTTCGTCACTGGCTCGGCCGCGGCAACGCTGGGGCAGATCGTCCCATAGCCCCCGCGGATCAGCTGGCACCGCGACTGTCTGCAGGGTGGGCAGCAACACGTAGAACGATGTGCCATCCCGGTTGCTGCTGGTCATCAGCAGGCGACCACCGTGCTGCTCCACGGCCGCCCGGGCGATGGGCAGGCTCAGGCCCGTGCCCCGACCGTGGTTGGCGAGAGGCTCCACCACCTCGAACTTGGCGAACAGGGCCTCGGTGCGGTCGGCGGGGATGGCAGGTCCCGTGTTGTACACTTCCAGGATGCGCCAGCGCAGATCCTCGTCGGCCCAGTGCTCGAAGGTCGGGTGCTCCCGCAGGCGGTCGATACCCTCGGGGGTGATCAGATCGCGCACCGTACCCAGATCAGGCACCAGATCCACTTCGCGCAATATCACCTGCCCCGATTCCTCGTTGTGGCGGATGGCGTTGTCCAGGAGTTTGGTCACGGCCACCTGCAGGATCCGCGCGTCCGCCAGTACCATCCAGTCACATTGGCCGGAGAGCTCGTCGGTGATAGTGATGTTCCGACCGGCGGCCTCGTCCCTGATATTCGCCAGGGCCGGTTCCAGCAGGTTAGCCAAGGTCAGCGGACCCAGTTCGAGGCAACGACCCCCCGACTGGAGGGCGGTGATCTGCAGGGCGTCGGTGAGAAAATCGTTCAGGCGCCTGCTGCTGCTGGAGATCACATCCACCACGTCTGGCAGTTGGAGATTGTCGATGGTGTCGCGGTCGGTATCCTGTGCCTTGGCCAGCACCGACTCGAGGTGGTCCAATCCGCCCATGATGCAGGTCAGGGGCGTGCGCACCTCGTGGGAAACCAGCACCAGGAAATCGTCCTTGGCCTGGTCCAGCATCCGCATGTTCTCGAGGGCCGTGCTCAGGTGGGCTTCCTTCTCGTTCACGGTGCGGTGAGCCTCGTCCAGGCTCGTGGCCATGATGTTGAACCAGCTCTCGACCCGGGTGACATCATCGCTGCCTTGTGCCTCCAGCCGCCGCGAGTCGTTGCCGCGGGCCAGATCCTCCATGGCTTCGCCCAGGCCGGTAAGACGTCTCGTGACCCCTCTCATCACGTGATCGGCGGCATACCCGGCGCCCAGCAGGGCCAGCAACACCAGCGCCACCAATGTGATCTGGAGGGTGCGGAAAGAAGCGGATACCGGTGTGGGCCGGCCGGCCACCAGGATCCCGAAGGGCAGATTCGGCACGGCGAAACGCGTCACGAGCCAACCGTCCGGACCACGGAAAGTGCTCTCGTCAAGGGTCGCCATGGCTTGTCGGCGCAAGTCCGCGGGTATGGTCGTGGCGGGATACTCGGCCAGGACGCGGCCGTCGGCGGTCAGCAGGCACCACCACTCGCCGTGGGGATGATCCATCGGCACCAGTGCCGCCGGATCCAGCAGGCCCACGGCAACGGGTTGCTCCCCATCACCGCGGCGCAGCACCACCGGCAGGACCGGATGATCCCTTGAACCTGCCCCGTCGAGGACCAGGGGCGCATGGCAGGACACCTGTGCGTCGGAATCCATACCGGTCAGAACCTCGGGGCGCGGCCAACCCGCGTCACGGCCGTCGGCAGCGATCCGGGCGGCAAGCCAGTCGGCGACCCGGGTGCGATTCAGCGCCGTATCCAGGGTGCGGTCCAGTTTGATCAGGTCGGCGTCGGCCCGCGGGATCACGGCCAACACGGCGCCGCGGGGCTGGCCTCCCACCCCGGCGTCGAGGTCCAGGGCTTCCACCAGGGCGGCGGTACGTACCGCCCGGGCCAGATCGAGTACGGCAAGCTGGTTTGCCTCGTCCAGGGCGCGGAGCGCTGTTTGATGGGCACCCCACCACCCCAGTCCGCCCAGCACCAGCAGCGCCACGGCCATCACCGGCGCCACCCGCGCGTGCAAACGCCAGCGGATCCTGTTTTGCCATCTGTTGAAGAACCTGGACATGCCCGTGGGTAGCCTCACCATACTGGTACAATCCCGGCATCGCGGTAGCTGGAAACGCCACCGCCGAATGTGGGCCGGGATACGGGTTTATTATCGCCTGGAGAGGCCGAAGGTTGACCGATCTTTGGCTGAAAGGGTAGGTTGTGTCTCGGAAATTGTTGCTGGCCGGATCAGGGGGTATCCGTGGCCCCCGGGGGCCATGGTATTGTCATTAATGTCTGCATAATTGACACATTGAGAGCAGCAGTGACGATCCGCGGCGGCAGAAACAATCTTCAAGACACGACTCAAGAGTTTAGTTAGCTGGGCATTGGAGAAAACAGAGTTGACTAGGGGATAATAAAGATATAAAATATATACCATAAATACCAACAAAATGGGGGTGTCTTTGGAATTCGAATTCGACGAGTCGAAGAGTCAGTCCAATAAATCGAAACACAGTATCGACTTCGAACAAGCCCAGTTGCTGTGGTTCGATGACATGCTGATCGAGATTCCCGCACGGACCCCGGATGAACCAAGATTCCTTGTCATCGGGAAGATACGCGGGAAACACTGGTCAGCGGTCATCACCTATCGCGACAACCGAGTCCGAATCATTTCGGTCAGGCGCGCAAGGATCGAGGAGGTAGAGATTTATGAAGGCCCGTAATTTCGACGAGAAGTTTGATAGGGGTGAGGACATCACCTCCGAGTTGGATCTTTCCAAGGCGCGTCGGCGGAACCAGGAACCGAAACGGATCAACGTGGATTTCCCGACTTGGATGGTCGAATCGCTAGATAGAGAGGCGAAGAGGCTGGGTGTTACGAGGCAGTCTATCATCAAAGTCTG
>QNDV01000227.1 GCA_003646045.1 bacterium | reverse complement strand
TTCATGAGGTAGAAGTCGTTGGGGCGCCTCATCTCGCCGGGCCCATCACCCTCGCGGCCCACGGTGCGCAAATGGGTGCCGTCGGGAGCATAGACCTGGATCTCGGACAACTGGTTGTCCAGCAGGTATATCTCATTTGCGGGACCCACGGTTACCCGTCCCACGTTGCCGAAGAAGATCTCGTCATCCTCGCCGCCGGCCCGCCACAACTCGGTGACCACGGCAGTTGTCAATCCCTCGGTGGGAGTGGCGCCGTTGTCGACACGAGCCGGTTGGGCGGTAGCTGATGCTCCGCCGAGAATCGTAATCATGATCAGTAGATATCCCGTGAACGATAGGCGAGAAAGATACCTCATGGTGCCTCCTGAGGATCAGGTTCCGGTCAGACAGGATACGTGACGATCCTGTTCGCGCGGTATACCCTGACCCGCGCCTCATTATTGTGTAGTTCCCCCCGGGGACGGCAAGTGGAAAGCCCGTAAACCATCCGCCTTACGATACGAGCAGGGGGATGTTTCATTGGGGCCGTGCCATTCCCCACAGCACGATGCGGTCGGCAGCCTGGGTAAGGTTCAGGGCCCCGGTGATGCGGACATCGGTTACCGCCGTCATTCCCAGTTCTGACATGACGCCCCGGATCTGCCCGGCCTGGCTGCGAATCCGCGTCTCGTCGTCGAAATCGTACCAGGTTACAGGCAGATTCCGGTCCAGTCCCTCCAGGCGGGTGGCGATGTAGTTGTCCGGGGCCTCTGGCCACGGCGCCAGGTCCTTGCCCACCAGCAACGCCAGGCGGGATACGGCCTGCGGCTCGGCGGCGGCCAGTTGCAGGGCCACGCCGGCGGCGAATCCCACGCCAGCCAGTTCCAACTGTTCCACTCCGTAGCGTTCAAGTGCCCAGGCCAGAGCCGCTCGGGCTTCCGCCAGGGGCGCATCACCTACCCGCACCGGGGGCCAGACCAGCCCCGGTAACAGGAAATCCGGCGCCAGCATGGGGTTGTCCATGGTGGGCTTCTCATAGGTCATGAAGCGGTCGATGCGTTCCACGTACCGGTCTTCGTAACCCCGCAAATCAGTCAGCACCAACACCGGACGACGGTTGGCAGCCGCCGGTGCCGGTGTCCGGTAGCCCGGACAAACGCGCAGGTCGCCGCCGGGACCGTCGGCCACCAGCAGGAAGGGACCTGCTTCGGGCATGATGGAGCCCTGGCGCCGGGAACGCTCCAGCATATCCCGCAGGTCGGCCAGGGTGGCGGCGATTGCGCCAGGATGCCGACGTGGCAGGTGGTCGGCCACCGCCCTGGTGACCTGGTCCAGGAGGTAGGCGGCAGTCGGCCGGTCCTCGTCTCCGAGGGTGGCGATGCCGGTTTGCAGTTTGTCCTGCCAGCCGGTCTGCAGGTGCAGCACGCCGGTACTCCAGACGGCGTCGTTGCCCGAGGGAAATTCGAGGGTGGCCCGTACCAGGTACAGTCCCGTGTCCAGACCCGTGAAATCCAGTTCGCGGCTGACGCGGTTGGCACCTGATACCAACTCCATGCCCCCGGTGCGGGTGCCGCCCGGTACCACCGAACGGCGATCCCGATCCAGCACATCCACCGTCAGATAGGCCCGGCCAGGCGCTCGGGTCAGACCCACCAGATCGATGCCCAGGGGAGTATCAAGGCTGATGCTGTCGTCCAGCCGCCCCAGGAATGTCTCCTCGTCGGTGGTTTCGTCGTCGAAGGTCAGGGGAACTACCCGCCGTACCGGTGCCGACGGTGTGAAATGCGTCCCATCGGGCAGCAACTCCGCCACCAGGTAGCCGCTTCCGTCGGGAGCGGGAGCGCGCACGGCCACATTCAAACCCATCTCCATATCCACCAGGGGGTGAAATGGCATCACCGATGACCAGGGGAGCATGAGGGTCAGCTCGAGGGCGCCGTCGGCGTTGTAGCGGGCCTTGGGGTCCAGTTCAAGTACCCGCTGCCATCGCCGCTGTCCCGGGATCCAGAGGGCGCCCGCGGGGGATGCCGTTTCCATGCCGAAGGCGAAGAGCCAGAAATTGCCGCTGGTCCAGGCGGGGTCGCGGTCGGGCACCGCCAGGGTGACCACGGCACCGGGGCCGCCGCGCCAGGGAGCGGGGGAGGCCGCGTTGCCCACCGCGGACCAGAGGCCGGTCAGTTTCAGGTCCAGGCGAAGGCCCCGGGGTTCCCAGGTGATGTCGAGGCTGACCAGGTCGTCGGGGCCCACGGGCGTGGTGGGATGGAGGTTCAGTACCCGGCTCGTGGCAGCCAGTCCCAGGTCGGCGCCGCGCTCCATTGCCAGCAGGGCCAGGCGCCCGTCCCGCTCGGCCAGCAGGTCATTGAAGGCCGGGTCGCCCTGTACCGAGGCCAGGTCGGGGTCGTCCCGGGCCCCGTCCAGGACATCGAGGCGCAGGGCGTAGGCGTCCCGCAAGGCGGCCAGGGCCTGCTCCGGCGTACCGGCGCGGGCCTCGAGGCAGGCCAGGTTGTAGAACATGTCGGCGTCGTCGCCATGGTCCCGGACGTAGTCGCGGGCCAGGGGCAGGGCCGTGTCGTACTCGCCCGCCCGCAGCAGGTCCAGGATGTGCTCGCGGTCTGGCGGGTTGTCCGCCGCGCCGGCCATGTTCCCTGCGGCCAGTAGAATAAGGACGGTAAGGGCAGTCCATGCCATATGCGCCGGTCTGGTCATGCTGGTCTATCTCCATGGGGGTTGGTTCGCCCGCGGTCCACCACGATTCTCCGCAGGTCCCTGATGACAGTATGCCCACTATAACAGTGCCGGTACAAACAGTGCCCGTGAAAATAGTGCCAGAAATACAACGGTGACGGCGTGGGCCGATGGTGACAGGTCGGGATATCTGCTACGTTGTGGTCCCTCTCGCCTTTCGTCCCTTGCGCGGCCCGGAGCCACCGCGCCACCGGGTCGGCCCAGCCGGCGGGTGGCCCTGTGCGCCATCCGCGACGGAGGTGACGCCCATGGCCATCGTACCCTTCCACATCGTGGATGCCTTTGCGGACCGCCCTTTCACCGGCAACCCGGCCGCCATCATTCCCAATGCGGCAGGACTCAGTGACCTCGAGATGTTCCAGATCACCGACGAGCTGAGTATGGAGGCGGGCTTCATCCTGCCCCCCGTTGCCTCGCAGGCCGATGTCCGGCTGCGCTTCTTTACCCACCGCCGCGAGACACCCCTGAGCGGCCACGTGGCCATTGCCGCCTTCGCCAGCATGGCCGATCGCGGTTTCTACCACGCCACTGCGGGCGGTACGCATCTGACGGTGGAAACCGGCGCCGGCCTGTTGCCGGTAACCCTGACCGCAGCGCCCAGCGGCCGCACCGCCGTGACGGTGGGCCTGCCCTCACCGCGCTTCGGAGAGCCGATTACCGCCACCGAGGTGGCCACCGCCCTGGATATTCCCGTGGCTGCCGTGGGGATCGATGGCCACGGACCGGCGCGGGTATCTTGCGGTTTCGACCAGATAGTAGTGCCCATCGGTGACCGCGATGTAATGCGCGGTTCGTTCCGGGATGCGGTGGCCATCGGCGCGCTTACCGACCAGCGCGGGGTGGGAGGCATCACCCTCGTCTGTACCGAAACGGTGGCGCCGGAAGCGGATATGCACTGCCGTTTCTTCCACCCGCGGGTGGGTGCGGATGAGGACGTAGCCAGTGGCACCAGCCTGGGGGCGGCGGCGGCCTGGCTGGTGGGCAGCGGCCTGGTGCCGACCTGTGACGTGACGAAAATCATCTCGGAGCAGGGGCATTCCCTGGGCCGGCCGACCCGGGCCGAGTTGGCGGTGCGCTGCAGCGGGGATATGGTGACCGGCGTCGAATTGACGGCCTGCGGCGTGGTGGTGATGCGGGGGTCGTTCCATTTCAACCGGCAGGCGGTGGAGGCGCGGGGTTGATCCCGGCGACAGTTGTTACAGCACCAGATCCCGCGTGTCCCGCGCGATCATCAACTCCTCGTTGGTCGGCACGATCATGATCTTCACCCGGCTGGCCGCCTTGGAGATGATGGCCTCGTCGTGCCGCGTGGCGTTCTTGAACGGGTCCAGCACCGCACCCAGGGCCTCGAGTCCCCGGCACGCCCATTCGCGCACCAGCGACGCGTTCTCACCCACGCCGGCGGTGAAGATGACGGCGTCCACGCGTCCCAGGGCCACGGCGTAGGCACCGATGTACTTGCGGATGTGGTAGGCGTAGACCTCGAGGGCCAGACGCGCCCGGTCGTTGCCGCGGGCGTATTCCTGTTCCACATCGCGCAGATCGCTGCTGATACCGCTGATACCCAACATGCCGCTTTCCTTGTTCAGCATATTCTCGACGTCGGCCAGGGACATGTCCAGGCGCCGGGTCAGGTAGCCCACGATGGCGGGGTCGATATCGCCGCTGCGCGTGCCCATCATCAGGCCTTCGAGGGGGGTCAGGCCCATGGAGGTGTCCACGGACTGGCCGCCGAGCACCGCGGCCACCGAGGCGCCGTTGCCCAGGTGGCAGGTGATGAGATTCAAGTCCCGGGTGTCCCGTTCCAGGATCTGCCCTGCCCGCAGGGTCACGAAGCGGTGGCTGGTACCGTGGAAACCATAGCGGCGGATTGCATAGTCCTCGTACAGCCGGTAGGGGATGGGGTAGATGTAGCTGCGGTCGGGCATGGTCTGGTGAAAAGCCGTGTCGAAAACTCCCACCATGGGCGTCGACGGCATGACCTTCTGCGCCGCGGTGATGCCCATGATGTTGGCCGGGTTGTGCAGGGGTGCCAGGGATACGCACTCCTCCAGCGCGGCCAGCACGTCGTCGTCGATGGGTACCGATGCCGAGTACTTCTCACCCGCGTGGACCACCCGGTGGCCGACCGCATTGACCTCGGCCATGGATCCGATGACGCCGTGGGCCGTGTCCGTCAACGCGGCCAACAGCAGTTCGATGGCCCGGGCATGGTCCGGTATGGGCAGGGTCTCGGTGAAGTTGTCGCTACCGGGACGCTTCATGGTGTGGACGCCGTCGTCCAGGCCGATGCGCTCGATGAGCCCTTTGGCCAGCACGTGTTCGTCTG
>QNDV01000226.1 GCA_003646045.1 bacterium | reverse complement strand
GGCCCGCTCTGCCGAGCTGTTCCAGCCGCCGCTGGGACATGGCAGCAAAATCCGCCGGCATGTAATCGGCGTGGAACGAGGCCAGATCATGGATCGTGACCACCCTGGGCACATCCCGCCAGGCGGGTACGCGGAAATCCGGACCGTGGACCAGAGCGCCCGACCGCCGAGCGGACCAGCGGGATATTAGGGGCCAGCGAGGATGTGCGGCACAGGCGATCTCCGGGGGCAGGTGGCGGTAACGACCCTTGCCCAGGCGGGAGGGATTCCAGAGACCTGTCAGGTGCAGGTCCGGTCGGCGGGCGAGAGCGGCCCACAGGTGGCGTACATACACGCCGACTCCCGATGGACGAGGGGCGCAGAGGGTCGTGACGTCGAGTTGAATACGCATGGCCGGCATGGTAGCACGGGCCAGACCGGAGGGCATCTTCAAGAAATGTATGTCAAGAAATGTACGTCAAGAAACGTACGTCAAGAATGGCGTGATAACACACCCCTGCCGGCGCTATACTGCGCAACATGATTACCCTCGCCGATATCCGCGCCGCCGCTGGTCGTATCGCCGGCAAGGCCCATCGCACGCCGGTGCTGACCTGCGCCACCATCGACCGGCTGGCGGGTTGTACCGTGTACTTCAAGTGCGAGAACCTGCAGCGGGTGGGTGCCTTCAAACTGCGCGGCGCCGTCAACGCGGTATTCAGTCTGAACGTCGACGAAGTGGTACATGGCGTGGCCACCCACTCCTCGGGCAACCACGCCCAGGCCCTGGCCCTGGCCGCCAGGTTGAGGGGTGTGCCCGCCCACGTGGTCATGCCCACCAACTCGCCGGCGGTCAAGCGGGCGGCGGTCCAGGGTTACGGTGCCATCATCCACGACTGCGAGCCCACCCTGGCGGCTCGTGAGAGTGCCCTGGATCGGGTGGTAGCCGAGACCGGTGCCGTTTTCATCCATCCCTACGACGATTGGCGCGTTATCGCCGGTCAGGGGACCGCGGCGCTCGAACTGCTGGAGGATCAGCGCGACCTGGACCTGGTCATGACTCCCGTTGGTGGCGGCGGCCTGTTGGCGGGCACTACTATCGCGGTGCAGGGATTGGCACCCCGGGCACGGGTAATGGCGGCAGAACCCGCCGGTGCCGACGATGCGGCCCGCTCCCTGGCCGCAGGGCGTATCATACCCTCGGTGGACCCGGACACGATATGTGACGGTCTGCTCACCTCACTGGGTGAGAAGAACTTCGAAGTGATCAGCCAAGGTGTGGCTGCCATCTGGACCGTGGCCGATGCCGCAGTGATCGCCGCCATGCGCCTGGTCTTCGAACGCATGAAGATCGTGATCGAGCCGAGCAGCGCCGTCTGTCTGGCTGCGTTGCTCGAACATCCGGACGAGGTGGCCGACCTGAGGGTGGGAATCATCCTGTCGGGGGGTAACGTGGACCTGGAGAAGTTGCCGTGGAACTAGCGCAGGTTATCCGGTCGCTGGACCTGGTTCCCCATCCCGAGGGCGGGTGGTACCGCGAGACCTGGCGGTCGCCGTTTCTCATGAATACGTCGCGGGGGCCGCGACCGGTGGGCACGAGTATCATCTACCTGCTGGGCGGCGGGGCTGTCGGCCGGTTGCATCGCCTGGCCTGGGACGAAGTGTGGCACTGGCACGGCGGCGGTCCGCTGGAGATGCACCTGTTGGACGGGTCCGGTGCCCATTGTCGTGTACTGGACGCCGGGGTACCCCAGTTGGTGGTACCGGCGGGCACCTGGTTCGGTGAGCGACCGTCCGCTGCCGGAGACGGGACCCTGGTCGGTTGCACCATGGCCCCGGGCTTCGACCCCACCGACTGTGAAATCGCGGATCGGGACGCATTGCTTGCTTCCCACGGGGAGGCCGCGGATGTGATCAGACTCCTGACCCCGCCCCACGACACGTTGTGAGGAAGGCGACTGCATGACAGAACCTGCCGTACACCACAGGGTCATCCGTGTCCGGGGCTACCACCTGGACCTCTACGGCCATGTCAACAATGCCCGTTACCTGGAATTCCTGGAAGAAGCCCGCTGGTCCCTGTTGGAGGATGGCCGCGGCCTTGAATGGTGGCACGACCAGGGCCTGGGTTTCGTGGTGGCCTCGATCACCATCAACTACCGGCGACCGGCGGGTATGGGCGTGGATCTGGATATCGGCTCGTCCATGAAACGGATCGGGGGGCGCAGCGCCATCATCCGCCAGGTAGTAGTCAACCTGGCTACGGGCGAGGTGGTGGCCGATGCCGATGTGACTTTCGTCATCGTCTCGCGGGAAACCGGACGGCCGGTGGCTTTGGCCGGCGAGTTGCGGACCACCCTGGGCGGGGATCCGGTGTGAAAGGTAGCTGGCGGGCACACCTGCGGGCTTGCGGGCCGGGGCTGCTGTTCGCGGGTGCGGCCATTGGTGTCAGCCATCTGGTCCAGTCCACCCGGGCGGGGGCCGGTTGGGGTTTCGGCCTGCTCTGGGCCGTGCTGCTGGCCCTGGTAGCCAAGTACCCGTTCATCCTGTACGGACATCGCTACACCGTGGCCACGGGGGAGAGCCTGCTGCAGGGCTATCTGCGTCTGGGCCGGGGCGCCCTCCTGCTGTTCATGATCCTGGTGGTGGGCAGCGCCTTCATCACCATGGCGGCCGTGACGGTGGTCACCGCGGGCCTGGCCGGTGTGCTGCTGGGTTTGGACTGGTCCCTGACGGCGCTCAGTGCGGCCGTGCTGGCGGTGGTGCTGGCCGTCTGCGCGGTGGGGCGCTATCGCCTGCTGGACGGGATCATGAAGGTGATGGTGCTGGTGCTTGCCGTCCTGACCCTGGTGGCGGTGACCGTGGCGGTCATTCACGGTCCGGCGGGAGATGCAGCCTTCGTGGCGCCGCCGGTATGGTCGGCGGTGGGTATCACTTTCCTGCTGGCCCTCATGGGCTGGATGCCCACGCCCCTGGACGTGGCCGTGTGGCCGTCCCTGTGGATCCTCGAGAAGTCACGCCACGACCGACATCCGCCCACCATGGACGAGGCCATGGTGGATTTCCATGTCGGCTACCTTGTAACAGCCGTGCTGGCTGTGGGGTTCGTGGCTTTCGGGGCTCTGGTGATGTTCGGCACGGGGCAGGAATTTTCCGCCTCGGGCCTGGTGTTCGCCCGTCAACTGGTGGATATGTACACTGCCGCCCTGGGGGACTGGAGCCGCTGGATCATCTCCCTGGTGGCCTTCATAACCATGTTCTCGACTACCCTGACCGTACTGGACGGTTACGCCCGGACCCTGGGTGCGGGTGTGGGGTTGCTGACCGGGTGCCCGCCCGGACAGAGGCGACGTCTGGCGGCCACTGCCCAGCCACTGGTGGCGGGACTGGCGCTGGCGATCATTGCCTTGTTGATGCGGTCCATGACTTCATTGGTGGATGTGGTGACGCTGTTGGCCTTCCTGGCCGCGCCGGTAATCGCCTGGCTGAATTTCAAGGTAATGAAAGGGCCCCAGGTGCCGCCGGAGCACCGGCCCGGGCGCGTGTTGACCGCAATGAGCTGGAGCGGGTTGGTATTCCTGGCCGGGTTTTCCCTGGTCTGGATCTGGGTGCGGTGGCTGCGCTAGAACGGCCCAATATCAATATTTTTCGGCACGCGGGAACATAATCCCTCTGGAATTAGGACCCATCAATCCCCTATAGTGGCGGCGGCCATATCCGATAGAGCTATGGGAAGCCACGAGTTTCGCTCTGCGGACTGCCAGAGGACGGTTCATGAGGACCCGGTTGACATGGGTGGTTTTGCTGTTGTGCGTGCTGATCGTGCCACGTGGCGTGTGGTCGGCAGGTGCCATCGATGCGACCAGGGCCACGCGTCTCAAGGCCGCCTTCATCTTCCAGATGGCCCACCTGACGGAATGGCCCCATGTGGCCTTCGACGCCGGGGACGACTCTCTCTACATCGGCATCGTCGGCGATGATCCCCATGACATGGTGGGCTATTTTCGCGATGCGCAGGATCTGGATGTAAACGGCCACCCTTTGCAGGTTCGCCATTACGCCGATCCGGACCAGGTTCCCACTACCGGCCCCATGCATATCCTGTTCATCACTTCCGACACGGGGCCCGGTGCCACGCGCCCCGGCCCGCCCAACGTCCTGATTGCCGGGGAGACATCACACTTCTGCCGCGATGGGGGCATGGTCGGATTCGTCGCCGATGGGGGGCGTATCCGGATCGAGGTCAATCCGCGGACGTTGCGCGAGGCGGGCCTGCGCCTCAGTGCAGAGTTCCTCCAGCACGCTACCATCATTGCGGACGACGTCACCCGGCGGGGGGAGTGAGATGGCCCACCGCCGCTGGCATGACCTGCCCTTCAGGACCAAGCTGGTGGTCTACAGCGGTGTGATCACGGCTTCGGCGTTGTTCATCGCGGGCATCGCCCTGGTCACCATGGAGACCAAGTCCTACCGCGAACAACTGGCCGCCAGGGTGACCGCGGCAGCGGATATAACCAGCCAGACCAGTGCCTCGGCCCTGGTCTTCGACGATGCGGATTTCGCGACCCGCCTGCTGACAGCCATCAGTGTCGATCTGGCCGTGGACCGTGCCGTCCTCTTCGACGCCGAGGGTGGGGTCTTTGCCAGCTATTTGCGACCGGAACACGATATGGGCGATGATTTGCCCACCGTGGATAATCTCGTCGATACGAGGTTCACGGCGTCGCATCTGGAGATAACCAGGCCGGTGATCTTCGGCAACGAGCAGGTGGGACTGATCTATGTCCGGGCCGACCTGACGGAGTTGGCCACGCGGATCCGTTATTTCGGCCTGGGATCGCTGGTGCTTTTCGCCGCAGTGATGGCCCTTAGCCTGTTACTGGCCAGTGTCCTGCAGCGGGGACTGCGTCGTCCCATCATCGAACTGCAGTCCACGGCGGACCGTATCAGTGGCGAAAGGGATTATTCCCTGCGTGCGCGCCAGTTCGGACACGACGACCTGGGCAGATTGACCGCCGCCTTCAACGGGATGCTGGAGCAGATCCAGAAGCGGGAGGCCGCCCTGGAAGCCAGCGAATCGCGTTACAGCCATTTG
>QNDV01000225.1 GCA_003646045.1 bacterium | reverse complement strand
GTCGCCGTCCATGATCAGGATGACGCGGACCGCGTTGTCCTCCTGCAGTCTCAGCATGAGATCGACGAACTCTTCGCAGAGTTCGCCCAGTTCCGGGGCACCGGGCCCGATGAGGCGCAGGCGTGCGCAGCCGTCGGCGATCTCGCAGTCGAAGTTCCGGTAGTCCATGGAAGACCCTTTGCTGGGGGTGGAGCCGGGGCCCGGCCCGATACGGCGGCGGGACATGCCGCCACCGCTACGTTACCGGCCCCAAGATATACTCGTACGGGGGTGAAGCAAACCTCGCACGGTCCACCGGCAAGTGGACAGCGGCGAGGATCCGGGCTAGGCTCTGCAGACCGACGCGGACTCCCGACTTATCTCATGCGTCGCCGGAAAGGATCCCGACGTGCGCCTCTTCATAACCGGCGGTACCGGCCTGTTGGGCCGTCCCCTCATCATGCGCCTGCTCGAACGCGGTGACGAGGTCATCTGCGTCAGCAGGGATCCGGGGCGGGCCCGTGGCCTTCTCGGTCCGCAGGTGGAGGTAGTGGGTGCCGACCCCACCCTGCCGGGCAGTTGGCAGGACCGCCTGGCCGGTTGCGATGCAGTGGTGAACCTGGCCGGTGATCCGGTAGTCCGGGGGCGCTGGACAACCGCCAAGAAGCAACGCCTGCGCCGTAGCCGCCTGGCGACAACGGGCAACGTGGCGCGGGCGGTGGTGGGCAGCGACACCGTACGTGTCCTGGTCAGCGCTTCGGCGGTGGGGTACTACGGCGACAGTGGTGAAGTGGCCCTGGGGGAGGATGCCGAACCGGGCCAGGACTTCCTGGCGCGACTGGCCGTCGAATGGGAGCACACGGCCGGTATGGCCGTACACGAGGGACTGCGAGTGGTGCTGGCCAGGATCGGCGTCGTGTTGGCGGCCGAGGGTGGTGCCCTGTCCCTGATGCTCAAGCCGTTCCGCATGGGACTGGGCGGCCCCCTTGGCAATGGCCGCCAGTATTTTCCCTGGGTGCACCGCGATGATCTGGTGTCAGCCCTGCTGTTCATGGTCGACAACGACCAGATGGACGGGCCCGCCAACGTGGCGGTTCCGGACCCCCCTCGGCAGAAGGACTTCGCCCGGGCCCTGGGACGGGCCTGCGGCAAGTCGGCGATATTGCCGGTACCTGGATTCGCCCTGAAGCTGATGCTGGGCGAAAAAGGCGAGATGCTGCTGGCCGGGCAGCGGGCGGTACCACGATCCCTGCGGGCCCGCGGATTCAAATTTGCCCACACGGAACTCGACACGGTGCTTGCCGATCTCGTGGGTGATTCGTGATGGCCGGCATATCCCGTACAGAGCGTTCTTTCCCCCCGCCGCGCGAGGGCTATATTTGGTGCTGGTGATCGAGCCCGAATGACCGGTGGCCGCCGACGTCCCTGGCTGCCGCCGGCAGTTACCAACAGACCCGCGGGGTGAGACATGGCTGACAAGAGCTTTGCCCAGGTGCGCCAACTGGCCGAACAGCAGGGGATCGAATTCATCGACCTGAAGATGCTCGACCTGGCCGGACGTCTGCACCATCTCAGTTTCCCCATGGACCGTTTCACCGAGAGCATCTGTGCCGAGGGCATCGGCTTCGACGGTTCCAGCTACGGCTTCCTGAAGGTCGAGAACAGCGACATGGTACTGGTGCCGGATCTGGCTACCGCGGCCCTGGACCCCTTTCGCAAGCGGCCGACGCTTTCCATGTTCGCCGGCGCCCACCTGACCGATGCGCAGCGGACACCTTTTCCCCAGGATGCGAGAGCGGTTGCGCGCAAGGCCGAACAGTCCCTGCGCGATGCCGGCGTGGCGGACTCGAGCCAATGGGGACCCGAATACGAATTCCACATCTTCGAGGACGCGGACTTTCTCAACGCGAACAACGAGAGCGCCTACGGCGTGCGCAGCGGCGAGACCTTCTACCAGAACGCCTACCACGCCTGCAATCCCTTTGACCGCTACGACGATTTTCGTGACGAGGTCTGTGCCGCCATGAAGGACTTCGGCATTCCCGTGCGCTACCACCATCACGAGGGCGGAGCCCAGGGTCAGCAGGAGATCGAGGGCTGGTTCGCCGACCTGCCCACCACCGGCGACCACGCCGTGCTGACCAAGTACATCCTCATGAACCTGGCCGAGCAGCACGGGTTGAAGGTGACCTTCATGCCCAAGCCGCTGTACGACAATGCAGGCAGCGGCTGGCATCTGCACCAGTTCCTGACCCTGAAGGGTCGCAACATCTTCGACGACCCAAACGGTTACGCCGGTCTGTCCGAAACGGCGCTGTTCTACATCGGCGGCGTGCTCAGCCATGCCGACGCCCTCTGCGCCCTGACCAATCCCAGCACCAACAGTTTCAAGCGCCTGGTGCCGGGTTTCGAGGCACCCACGGTGCGGACTTTCGGGCGCAGCAACCGGGGCGCGGCCATCCGCATCCCCAGCTACGTGACGGACCCCGAGTTCCGACGCATCGAATACCGTCCGCCGGACCTGACGGCCAATCCGTACCTGTGCGCATCGGCGATCCTGATGGCCGGGCTCGACGGCATCATCAACCGCATCGACCCGGTGGCGGCGGGTTTCACTCCCGAGGATGCCCCCAGCGATACGGCCCGTCACGAGGACTTCCTGCCCCGCAGCCTGGCTGATGCCCTGGACGCCCTGGAAGCCGACCACCAGTTCCTGATCCGGGACGACGTGTTTCCCGAGTCGCTGATCCGGCGTTGGCTGGAGATCAAGCACGAGGAGATCAACGCCATCAACCGGCGACCGCATCCCTACGAGTTCACCATGTACTTCGACTTCTAGCCTCGGTGCCTGCTTGGCTAGCACGGCGTGCCCTGCTACTGTGGTGACCACGGTGGCAGGGCGCGGCGCGTCTTGCCCCGTCTGCGGGTATGGTCGTCTTTGGGAGGATTTACTGATGTTGCGCAGGTTCGCCATTCTTCTGTTCCTGTCCACGGTGCTCCTGGTCGACCCGTCCCCGTGCCAGGAGGTCGCGCCCGATACGCTGACCGCGGTTGTGCCTGCGGTGGACGACAACTACCTGCGTTGCCTCGAAGACCTGAGGGAACTCGACGCGGCGGCGTCGGAGCTCGACTCGGTAATCGCGACAGCCGGTTCGGAAAGGGAGAGCCGGGATCTGATGAGGATCGCCGCCACTGACCAGATCGAACGGGTCCAGACGGCGCTGGCCTCCCTGGCCCAACGGGTACCGGAACTGAAAGTGGCGCCTGACCGGGCGGATTCGGTGCGATCGGCGGCCGGTGCACAACTCGCCGATCATCTCGGACTGCTGGAGCGAGTCCTTGATGCTATCCACACCGGCGTCGAAACCATGTGGGGGGGGCGATCCTCCATACCCCTTGACCAGTTGGTGGAGTTCGAGTCGCGACTCGACTCCGAGCTGAAACTCGCCGACGGGATTCTGACCTGGCTGCAGGACACTGCGGTTCTCGCGGAGCCTCTGGGCTACGATGCGGGTCAGATATGGGCGGATCTCGATGTCGGTATCGACAGGTTCGCCGGGACCCTGGCCGACCGGCTGCGGGTCTCCGTGAATGAGCGCGACCGTATCAGCACCCAGCTGACGGTGGCCGAGGCCGCCGGTTCCGGGGACGAGGAGATCTCCGCCCTGCGTCTACGCAAGCAGACGGCCGAGCAACGCCTGCAGACCAATGTGGACGCCATGCGTGCCACGATCCGCCAACTCGAGCGTCGCGGCATCAATGTCTCGGCCTATCGCCAGGTCCTGGTGGAAGCCACCGGCGAGGTCAGCGAGCAACTGCTGGATTGGACGGTGCTCAAGGGTCTGGCCGCCAAATCCTGGGAAAATTTCCAGCTCTGGCTCCGCGACAACGGACCGTCCCTGGTGATCCGCGCCCTGATCCTGGTGGCATTCGTATTCCTGTTCCGCTGGGTGGCGCGACTGTTCTGGCTGCTGGTCCTGGTCACGCGCGTCCAGCGCTCGTCGGTCCTGCTGCGGGACATGATGAGCCGCATGCTTATGCCCACCGCCTCCACACTGGGCCTTTTCTCCGGGCTGTGGTTCCTGGGCGTGAACCCCACCACCCTGCTGGCCGGCGTCGGCGTGGCTTCGGTGATCCTGGGTCTGGCCCTGCAGGACTCCCTGGGCAACCTGGCGGCGGGCGCCTTCATCCTGCTCTATCGGCCCTACGACGTGGACGACACGGTGCAGGCCGCCGGCGTGGTGGGCATGGTCAAGGAGATGGGACTGGCCAATACGACCATCCTGACCTTCGACAATCGCCGGCTGTTCGTACCCAACCGCAAGATCTGGTCCGAAGTGATCGAGAACCGCTCCATGGAGGAAACCCGCCGGGTCGAGACCACCGTCAGGATCGAGTACGGTGAGGATGTGGACATGGTGAAGGGGGTCATCCAGTCGGCCCTGGCCGAGAGTGATCTCGTGCTGGACGAACCGACGCCGACGATATTCGTATCGCATCTGAACGATTCCTGGATCGAGATAGCGGTCTGGCCCTGGTCCTCCATGGCAAACTGGTGGCAACTGCGGATCAGCCTGCCCCACCTGATGCTCGATACGCTGAACAGGCACGGCATCAGGATTCCCTATGAGCGCCGTGACATCGCCATGCTCAAGAAGCCGGGAGAGAGCCCGTGATCGAGATCACCGTCCCCACCGGTGCCCGCACCGATTTCGTGGATGTCACCCGGCAGGTGCAGACGGCGGTGACGGAACTGGACCTGGTGGACGGGGCAGTGGCTGTCTTCAATCCCCACACCACGGCCGGTGTGACCATCAACGAAGGGGCCGATCCCGACGTGGTGCGTGACCTGGACCTGATCCTGGACCGGGTCGTGCCCTGGAGCGGTGGTTATCGCCACGCCGAAGGCAATGCGGCTGCCCACGCCAAGGCGTCCATGACCGGCAGTTCGGTGACGGTGCTGGTGCGTAACGGCAAACTGCAATTGGGTACCTGGCAAACCATCTGGTTCTGCGACTTCGACGGTCCTCGCCAGCGTAAATTGTGGGTGGGAAAGACAGGTTAGCGCGCGGCCGCCCGCAGTACGTCCGCGATCTGGTCGCTGGTGGTCTTGGCCGTCAGG
>QNDV01000224.1 GCA_003646045.1 bacterium | reverse complement strand
GACCGACGCAGGGAAGCATGAACACGAGCAGCAGATTGACCTGAAACGAACGCCACAGCAGACATGGCGGTCCTCCTGACCTGGGTATTTGGGAGGTGCGAACAATATACGAAAATATAGCGAAATACGCAAGGCCTAAAATCACATAACACCATAATAAACCAACAAAATACGCCGCAGCTCGGCCCGGTTCTTGCTTTCCGCATAACACCCCAAACCATGGCCACCGGGGGCCATGCGGGCGCCACCAAACAAGGCCCCCCCGGGGCTAGATCACAGCCCCAAATCAAGGCTACCGGATGCCACGCCACCGCGGCCCAAACCAAGGCCCCCGGGGGCCACACGATCACAACCTTACTTCGCCCCGCGAAACTCCATCCTCCGCCCCCGGCACCCCTCCACAATCCGCCCATCCTCCCAGGCCACCTCGCCCGAGACCACTGTGAGGTCCACCACCACCGGCAGTTCAGTCCCCTCGAACGGCGACCAACCGCACTTGGAAAGTACCTGGTCGCGCGTGACGGTCTGCGGACGTTCACCAACCAGCACCAGGTCGGCCCACCAGCCCTCGCGCAGGAAGCCGCGCTCCTTGACGCCGAAGGCCAGCGCCGGATTGTGGCAGGCCTTCTGCACGAGATCAGGCAGGGTGAAGACCCCATCCTGGTGCAGGGCCCACAGGGACGGCAGCAGGAACTGCACCAGGGGCAGGCCACTGGGGGTGCGCAGGTAGGTGCGGCCCTTCTCGTCCAGGGTGTGGGGGGCATGATCGGTGGCGATGACATCCAGACGGTCGTCGGCCAGGGCGGCGCGCAGGGCGTCGCGGTCGGTGGATGACTTGATCGCCGGATTGCACTTGATAAGGGAGCCCAGGCGGGCGTAGTCGCGGTCGCTGAACCAGAGGTGATGGAGGCAGACCTCGGCGGTGATGCGTTTGCCGGTCACCGGGCCCGGGGTGAAGAGTTCCAGTTCGCGGGCGGTGGTCAGGTGCAGGACGTGCAGGCGGGTGCCGTGCTCCCGCGCCAGTTCCACCGCCAGACTCGACGAGCGCCAGCAGGCCTCGGCGCTGCGGATCAACGGGTGTTGGTCGAAGGGGATCTCGTCGCCGAATTTTTCGCGCCAGGAGAGTTCGTTGGCGTGGATCAGCGGATCATCCTCGCAGTGGACCGCCACCAGGCCGGGGGCATCGCGAAAGATGCCGGCCAGGGTGTCCGCATTGTCCACCAGCATGTTGCCGGTGGAACTGCCCATGAAGATCTTCACGCCGCAGGCCCGACCCGGCTCGAGGCGGCGGATCTGGTCCAGGTTGTCGTTGCTGGCTCCGAGGTAGAAGGCGTGGTTGGCCACGGCCTGCCCGGCGGCCAGGGCATAGCGATCCTCGAGAAGTTCGGGTGTCAGGGTGGGAGGGTCGACGTTGGGCATGTCCATGAAGCTGGTCACGCCGCCGGCGACAGCAGCCCGCGACTCGTGGGCGATGTCGGCCTTGTGGGTCAGGCCGGGCTCACGGAAATGCACTTGGTCATCGATGAGACCGGGCAGCAGATAGCGGCCCTGCGCCTCGATAACGCGCTTGGCGGGGCGGGATGACAGGTCGCCACCCATGGCCGCAATGCGACCGTCCGAGACCAGGATATCACCCTCGGTAACGGTGCCTTCGTTGACCATGCGGGCGCCGGTGATCAGCAGGTCGGACATGTTGCGCTCCCGAAGAGAGGTCGGTTTCGTATCGGCCGGGCGTCGGCCGATACGGTCTGTCATCAAGGTTCCAAGTTAACCCTGAGCGCAAGCTCCGCCATGACGCGGTTCGACAATCGGCACGACATTCCGCTCCGAGTTGTGGCTCCCACCGATCCATGCTAGCATGCGGCGCGTCGATCATTACTGCCACCCCACCCGCCGGACAGTTCACCATGCCCCTGCGCCGTCTCGTCACGATCGTCGTTCTCGCCGGCGCCGTCGCTTTCCATCTGGCCGGAGTCACGGCCGTCCTGCGTCAACCCCTCAGCGTCAACCGGGCTACACCGGACCAGAGGCCCTGGTACTGGTCGTTGTTCAGTGACGCGGTCCATCGTCCCGGCCCGGCGGTCGATTTCTTTGCCATCTACCATGCCGGAGTGAACGTCCACCAGGGCGCCGACGTCTACCGATTCGATGAGCAGCCGCGGGTCACACCGTACTCTTTCCCTTATCGCTACCTGCCGGTAGTGGCCCACACCCTGGGTGCCGCCCTGGCGAACCTGCCGCCTCGGGTCGCCTGGCAGGTGTGGATACTGATCCTGGAGATACTGCTGGCGATCCTGATCCTGCTGGTCTGGCGCAGCGCGGTGCCCGCCGACGTGCGCACCTTCGCCGTGGTGGTTTTACTGGCGAACATGCCCTACCTGCTGGAGCTCCACATGGGGCAGTTCACTTTTGCGGTATTCGCCCTGCTGGGTTTCACGCTCCTGCTCGGGGGTGGACCCGGGGCGCCGGAGCCGGGGCGTCTGCGCCGGTTGGTGATGGCGCTGACCCTGTCGGCGGCGTCCCTGCTGAAGATGGTACCACTGGTCACGTTGCCCATGCTGATTCGCAAGCGCACCTACCGCTGGGCGGCGGGGTTGGCGTTGGTCCTGGCCCTGGGTCTGGCCGTGCCCTGGTTCCTGACCCACCCGGAGGATTGGCAGACCTTTCGCAACCTGAACTTCAAACCGCCGGGCGGCATGAACGCGGGTAATTTCGGCCTGGTGTACGTGATGCACGTCCTGGTGGGATCGTCGGCCGAGGTGGCGGCGACCTGGTTGCATCTGCTGTTGTTGGGGGTGACTGCGCTGGCGGTACTGTCGGCGCGACGTCTCGAGCCCGCTGCTGCGGCGACGGCGTTGGTGCTGGCCCATTTCCTGACCTACGCCCATGTCTGGGAGCACCACATGACCGGGATCATGGTCATGGGCGTGCTGTTCCTGTTGGAGTTGGCCGCCGACCCGCGCGACCGCACGGGCAAGGTACTGATGATCGTCACCATGACGGCCCTCGTTCTGCTGGCCCTGCCTTCGGCGTTCGTCCTGCTCGACGGGGTGAAGAATCCGGCGGTGTGGGATCCGTCGGCCGGCTGGAGTACGGGCAGTCGCCTGCTGATGCCGTTGCCCAAGGTGCTGGCCCAGTTGGCGTTGTTCGTGGCCTGTGCCCTGCGGATCGCCGACGGCGGTTTCGACTGGCCGTGGCGTCACTTGCGGGCGGAATGACGCCACCGCGGCGGTTCCAGGTGTCACTGGATCAGTCGGTCTCATGCCCTCCCGTTGCGGCCGGCCCGCCGACGATGACCCGTCCCCCGGATTCCTTGGCCCGGTACATGGCGGCATCGGCCGCGGCCAGCAGGTCCGTCGCCGTGCGGCCGTGACCCGGAAACAGCACTACGCCGACGCTGGCCGAAACCTGCAGATCGACACCTTCCCAGTGGATGGGCGCCCGGATTTCGGCGAGGGCCGCCTCCAGCCGAGCAGGAGCCGGCGGCGGCGGTGCGGCGCGTCGCAGCACCACGGCGAACTCATCGCCACCTATGCGGGCCACCAGGTCGTACTCGCGGAACGATGCGAGCAGCCGACGGGCCACCACTCGCAGCACTTCGTCGCCGGCCTGGTGTCCGTGGGTATCGTTGATCGGTTTGAAACCGTCCAGATCCAGAAAGGCCAGGGCCAGGGGACGGCCGGCTGCCAGGGCCTCGTCCACGGCCAGGAGCAGTTCGCGGTCGAAGGCGGTGCGGTTGGGCAGGCCCGTCAGGCCGTCGTGGTCCGCGGCGTGTGCGAAGCGGCTGCGTTCGCGTTCCAGCAGGGTCAGCAGGCGGCCCGTCACTGTCTCGTAGACCACCAGTCCCACCACGACCACGAGCAGCAGTGAGAACCAGTTCCAGTAGATGTGACTGGTCGCGACCAGGGGGTCGACCGGCGCCCTGTAGTGCAGCAAGCCGCTGGCCACCACGGTCAGGGTGCTCCAGGCCAGACCCCAGCGCAGGCCCATCATGAGGAAGGAGTAGACCGGTACCAGCAGCAGCCATACCAGCATGCGATCAGTCTGGACGCCGGCATCCGCCGCAATGGTGGCGACAACGGCGAACAGGTAGCCCACGAAAATATTACCCGCCAGGCTGAAGCAACCCGTGCGGCGGAAGACCAGCAGGCTGGTCAGATAGGCGGTAAAGGTCAGGCCCAGAAGTACCAGGGGCCAGGGCGCAGGCAGGCCGGGAACCGCCCCCCGCACCTGGGCGTTGATCGGCGCCAGTATCACCGCCAGCATGCCGTTGAACATCAGCACCGACACCAGGACCCGCGCCCGCAGCACCGTCTCGGGCCTGCCGTCGCGCAGTTGGCGGGGAATGAAGACGTTGATCAGCCGGCCGGTAACCGCGAGAAAACCATTGCGCTCCATGCCGCCTCCCCGGACGTGGTTAATGATCCGTATCGCCGTAGTCCTGCCAGGTCTCCAGGCGATCACCACTGTCGGGCAGGCTGAAAGGCCGGGCCGCCGCCGACACCGCCCGCGCCAGTGGTCGTCCGTGGTTTATCACCGTGCCCCTGCGAAAATCCAGCTCGCCATAGATGGAACGCCCCGTGCGCCCCACGTTGGTGCCCACGCCCATGATGCGGCCATCGGCACGGCAGGTGCTGAAGGCCAGGGTGGAGGCGTCATCCAGGTTCCGGCCCAGCAGCTTGTCCAGCCAGCCGTCCACGTCCAGTATGGCCCAGCCCGAGACCACCTGGAAGATGGTCAGGCCCGTTACGGTCTGCCGGTATGAGCCGTCATCCCCCCGCACTTGAAGTTCCACCTCGCCCAGGCGCCATTCACGGAGGACCAGGGGACTGCCGAAGCTCAACGCGCCGGGGTGGTAACCCAGGATGCTGTAGGGCATGGGCATATCCAGGCGTGTGCTGTCCATTTCGATGGTGATTGTCCGGTTGCAGACGTAACCCCGGCGCTCCACCTGGTGTTGCGGGGCTGCCACTTCGCGCCTGATGGCCACCAGGTGATCCAGGGGGAAATCCGAAGTGCGGCCCCAACTCTCGGCGAACGACTCCACCTCCGCGCGGGTCCACGTGCCCAGGCTGTCGGCCTCGACCAGAGCGAAGACCAGGGCGAATACCGGCTCCTTGATCTGGGCG
>QNDV01000223.1 GCA_003646045.1 bacterium | reverse complement strand
CATTTCAGGCAGAGGCGCGGCGGGAGTCGCGATGTCCTCGTTGGCCCGCCACATCAATGACATTTCCCGGGTCACCGCCTCATGCTGTCCTGTCGAGTCGACACGTACCGCCTCCCAGAGCAGAGATTTGCCCTCGGTGGGATGAAGACTACGTGGCAACTCGGGGATCCGGATGAAACCCGACTCCACCGTCACCTCCCCCACGAGTTCCGGATTCAGCGGTGTACCCTCCAGACCGCAGGCCAGATCCAGCTCCAACCTCGACCGGTTCGGCAGATCGATTTGCAGTTCACGTGCCTCCAACCGTGCTGCCAGCTTTCCACGGGCGATGGTGTCACCCGGCGCACCTGTCCACGCCAGGGGCCAGCTCACGTCCGCGGCCAGAAGGAACTCACCCCGGGCAGCCAGTTCCTCCGGCAGGAATGAATCAAAATGAGCCAGGGGCAGGCTCTGCTCGGGAACCACGAGCTCCAGATCCCGCGAGGTATCCGGCAGCCAGCCGCCACCCTCCAGATCCAGTTTTCCCGGAGCAAAGGCCGAGCCATGGAGAAGCACACTATCGTTGGCGGTTATGCGCAGGTCGGCAGCCAGTCCGCTCCGGTCACCTTCGGCCAAACGGAGGGAAAGGTATGCTCCCACCCGGGGACGATCACGATGAGGCTGCAATTCCGCCCCCAGCTCACCACCGAAGACAGTGGCGCCCGCACCGCTGCCCAATTCGACGTCACCCTTCACGGCGAGATCCACTCCACCGTCACGGGACCAGATCTCCGACGGTGCCAACTCCTCCAGGAGAACCTGGGTGAACAGCAGGTCCACGTTCGCCGACAGGTTCAGCTCCCTGTCCTGCAGGGAAGCTGCCATTCGTACGTGGCCCGGTGCGCCGGTGAGCACGAGCTCGTCCAGAGTGTAGACCCTGGCCACCGTGTCGAGACGTACAGTGGCCGGAGCCTTGAGGCGGATGGGCTGGCCCGCAATCACCACCTGCAGTGAATCCAGGCGCACCGTGGCCACGGAATCGGCCCCTGCGGTGACCAGTGTCGCTATCCGGTCGGTGCCGCGGCCGGCAAAGGCCGACAGGGTCAGGGGCAGATCCTGGTCCGGCGCGTAGTCCAGATCACAGGCCACCGTATCCGCGACCGTGGTCCCGTCCTGTACCAGACGACCGCTGCGCAATCGCGCGGTCAGTCCGGCCAAGCCACCCACCAGGTTCAGGCTGACGTCTTCCACCACCCGGTTGCGATCCCGATAGCGACCGGTGAAATCCAGTCGGCCCTCGGGGCTGCGCCGTGGTCCGGAAGCCTCGATGTCCAATTCGAAAGCCAGGTCCGCTGCGGCCCAGGCAGGGCCCGCCAACACAAGCAGGGGAATGGGTGCCGCTGCGTCTGCGGCCAGGACCAGATTCACGGTGCTGTCGGTCAAGGCGCCACGACCGACGAGGGAACAACCTTGCACCTTCAGATCCAGGGTGTCGATACGAGCACGCAGATCCGCCGGTTGGTCCGGCTCGATCTGGGTGCGAAAGTGCAGGCGCCCGCGCTCCAGGCCATCACAACCGTCCAGGTCCAGGGCCACCACGGCGTCGATGGTGCCCTCGAGGGAGCCCTGCGCTTCGACGGTAAAACCGGCCTCGCAGTTCGCATACTCGGCCGCCGACAGACTATCGGGCCAGGAATCGCCCCACAGGCCGGCCAGCGGTCCATTCAACCATCCCTCGACTGCCAGGCGGATCGGGTGCCCGGTGGATACCGGATCAATCTCACCATCGCCGGACAGGCGCAGGTTCAGCGGGCCCGCTGCGCGTAACGAGGTGCGGCGCGAAACAGGTCCGCCCACCATCACGGCCACCAGGGTATCCAGCTCGACCTGACCGGTCCCGGGCCCGTAACGGGCTCCCAACTCCAGTCGGTCCAACTCCAGGAAGACCGGCGTTGCACCGCTCTGTTCCAGGGCCATTCGCGTCGTCAAGTCCACACGGGCGCTGGTGCGGCCATGGCCCGCGTCCACCTGCCCCTGCAGCAGCATGTCATGCAGGACCAGTCCCGGGGCTGCTACCAGTCGACCGACACGGCAATCCAGATCCTGCAATACCACCGAGGGCACTCCGGACACGGCCCCCGCCCTCAGCCAGGGAATTTCCCGGATCACGGCGGTATCGGGTGCGGTCGCCGCTGCAGCCTCGGCTGCCGTCGGTATCATCGCCGCCTCGATGCCGGGAACATCGGCGGTTGCCACCTGGACCACCAGGGACTCCACCACCAGGTCGTGTTGCCGCAGGGACGACAACGAGATCGCCAATTCCAGACGGGGCACGGTGGCCAGGGTATCCGAGTCGTCGGCGAGCCAGACCAGATCCTCCAGGACCAGGTGGCCAAAGGCCGGCCAGGACGCGTCACCGACCTGCAGGTCCCCGGGCAGGACCTTGTTCACTTCCCCCAGACCCACGCCCAGCAGTGCCCCACGCATCGCGGGCAGCAGCAGGGTCAGCAGCGCCAGGCACACCAGCGCCGACACGACCAGGACCGCACGTCCCGCTAGCCGCAGGGCCCGGCGCAAGGGGCGCCACCCAAACACCCTGTTGTCCCCTTGCGTCACCATGGATATCCGATCCCGAAATGCCACAGGGTTCGTGGTCGTCCCGGCAGCAGCCCCTCTATGTTCCAGGCGTGCCCCACGCGGATCGGGCCCAGGGGCGACCGGAAGTCGATGTCCACTCCCACGGCCAGGGCCAGTTCACCGAACTCCGCCTCTGCTCGCTCCCGCCAGACCTGACCGCTATCGGCAAAGACCGCCAGGTCGAACTTGCCCACCAACCGCATCCTTGTCTCCACACCGGCCAAGGCAATGACCTGACCACCCCGGGGGTTGTTGCTGCTGTCCAGGGGGCCGAGCTGACGCCGTTCGTACCCGCGCATGGTGTTGAACCCACCGGCGTAGAAACGGCGGTTGGCCAGCAGATCGGTCGCCTCACCCAGGGGTCGGGACCAGCCAAGGCGCAGGCGCCCGGCCAGTACGAATTTTTCGTCCAGGGGTTGGTACATTGCGATATCGGCCTGGGTCTTGACATACGCGGACTTGAATGGACCACCCGACGGGGCATAGGTCAAACCGATCTTGAAGTAGCCTCCGCGCGTGGGAAACATGATGTGATTCGTCCAGTCCCACTTGCGGTCAAACCAGAACTCGAGCAGCCAGTCCTGGTCATCGGGGATGTCGTCATCGTCCGGTGACCGGGTCAGGACGTCCACGTTGGACAGACCGATGCCGAGGTTGGACAGGGCTCGGTTGCGAGGCCGAAAAGACTGGATGATTTCGACACGGTACTCCTCCGAGAGGTAGGCATCCTCGTCCTCTCGCACCCACTCGGTAGCCAAGCTGGTACGCGCTCGCGGGGACAGCCAACCCAACCAGTAATAGGCGACACCCAAGCTCTGCACGTGGGTGGCGTAGGTACCCCCCGTATAGATTCCCCTGCCGCGGCTGAAGAGATTGCGGTGGCTCCAGCCGGCCCTGACCATCCATGGGTTGTCGTTCCAGGTACCGATACTGGCCTGCATGTTTCTCATACGGGCATCGGCCAGTTCAGCCCGCAGAAGCAGCTCTCCCGGCGCACGGGTTTCCGTAACCAACTCGGCGGCACGGAACAGCTGGGTGCTACGCAGGTCGGCTGCCGCGTCTGCCAGGCGTGAAGCGCTGAACTCGCTGTCCACGGGGATATCCATCACCCGTCGCGCCACCGGTACCAGGTCTTCGGAACAGCCTTGTATCTCGATGTCGGTAATGCGGTAGAACTCGCCCGCTTCGACCCGCACATCGAAGGCGACCTGCGTGTCGGATACCACGTCGAGGATGACCTCGATCTCGGCCAGGGCATAACCGGCGTCGTGTAGCCACAGGTACAGAAAAACGATCATCTCGTCGTAGGCTACAGCGGTGAACGTATCCCCCGGGGCCATGAGATGGGGTTCGTCGGACTCGGGACGCGCCACGTCCCCGGGCCAGCCGTGGTAACGCACGTCGGTCACCAATACCGACGGGCCGACATCGATCTCCAGCAGGACGCCGATAGTCCGTGCCGCCGAATCGGGAGTCAACACGGGCACAACCATGGAGGCGGGATATCCCGCCTTGGACAAATGGTAGCGGATACGGCGCAGATCATCCAGCAGCTTGCCCGCATTGAAGGGCGGTCGCCGCATACCGGTCAGCAGTTTCCAGGAACCCGTGCCTTCAAGACCGCCTGCCAGTTCGCTGTCCATCCCGGGCGGCGCTCCGCTCAGGTCGAAGGCCGTGACCTCCCAACCGTTGTACCGCGTCCAGGCGCGCGGATCCCAGGTGGGGTCAGCAGCAAGGCAGACACCTGTGAACATGACCGTGGACAGGCTCAGCCCGATCAGTAGCAGCAACAGACGTCGTGTGCGGTTATTGTCCATGGCGTGCAAGGATAACTGGGTACCCGGTGGGTGTCCACCGGCAGGGCAAACACTCGCGATGGTTCCTGTCCTGATCTAGACTGGAGAAACACCGCCCAGCCGGTGTTCACTCGCTGACCACGGAGGATTTCCATGCCCGCGGATCCCATCTACCTGGACTACAATGCCACGACGCCCACGGACCGGCGGGTCGCGGCGGCCATGACACCATTCCTGACGGGCTTCTTCGGCAACCCCTCCAGTCCCCACGCCTTTGGCCGCCAGGCCCGCGAAGCGGTGGAGCACGCCCGGTCCCGGGTCGCCGTACTGCTGGGGGCACAGCCGGACGGCATCGTGTTCACCTCAGGTGGCACCGAGGCCAACAACCACGCCATCACCGGGGCCGTGCGTCTTGCCGACCGCGCGCATCCACACATTGTGACCACGGCAGTGGAACACCCGGCGGTGTTGGAGGTCTGCCGCTCCCTGGCATCAGCCGAGGTACGCACCACCCTGGTGGGGGTGGACGCCCATGGACGAGTCGATCCCGCCGACGTGGCCGCTGCCTGCACGGACGACACCGTGCTCATCTCGGTCATGCACGCCAACAACGAAGTCGGAACCCTGCAGCCAGTGGCGGAAATCGCAGCTGCGGCCCGTCGTCGCGGCATCCTGGTCCACAGCGACGCCGCCCAGTCGGTGGGCAAGGTGCCGGTGACCCTGGACGACCTGGGGGT
>QNDV01000222.1 GCA_003646045.1 bacterium | reverse complement strand
CGTGACGCCCCGTTTCCAGCCCGGGCGTGCCGCGCTCCACGGCAAAGAAGCTCAGACCACCCGGTGTACGGGCCAGGATGGTGTAGAGCTCGGCCACCCCGCCATTGGTGATGAACTGTTTGGTTCCGTTGAGCCGGTAACCGGTGACAGCGCCTTCACCGTCAAGGATGGGATCGGCGCTGGTGTTGATTGCAGCGACGTTGCTGCCCGCGCCCGGTTCGGTCACGCCGTAGGCCACGATGAGCCCCTCACCCGCTATTCGCGACAACCAGTGCTGCTTCTGCTCGTCCGTGCCACCCACGAGGATCGGGTCGGTGCCGAGGCATATGGCGAGAAAAGCCGTGGCCACGCCCAGATCGATGGAAGCCATCTCCTCGCTGACCCGACAGAGGTCCCTGGCCCCGCCCCCCAGTCCACCCACTTCCTCGGGAATGAAGATCAGGTGCACACCCACGTCCGGCGACAGCAGCTTGCGGATTAGATCCTCGGGAAAGCAGTCCTGCGCGTCCAACTCGATGATGCGTTCGTCGGGCAGCTCGCGCTCTACGACCTGGCGCAGGGTCTGAATGACCATTTCGGTCATTTCCGGGGATAGTCCGGCGGGGTTGCTCATTGATCGAAACCTTTCCGGGTTGGGACCGGCCTCGGCCGGCTTGGATATGGTCAGGGCAGGGTAATGGTGCCCGATCCGACTGCGACACAGTGGCCGCCCACGGCGATACTGCGTGCCTGCCCGTCCACGACATCCGCCTCGGCTATAATGCGGCTGGGCCGTCCCATCTCGAGACCCTGCTCGCTGACGATGCGTACCCGCGGTGCCGGTTTGACCAGCCTGTGCTTCAGCAGGTAGGCCACCAGAGCCCCCGTGGCCGCACCGCTGGCCGCATCCTCGGGAATCCCGAAGTGGGGCGCGAACATGCGGCAGTGCACCGTGGCATCGGGCGCCTCGGTCTCGCAGGTGAAGACGAACAGGTCGCCGAAGCCCAGATCGCGGGCGATGGCGTCAGCTTCCCGGCGGCGCAGGCTGATGCGATGCATGGTCTCGAGGGAATCCACCGGGACCACGTGAATGGGCAGGCCGGTGGATATGACTTCACACGGCAGGCCCGTGATGGCGATGGCGTCCTCGTCCAGGCCCAGGGCCGCAGCCACCTTGCCGCGATGGAAGTACTGTCCCATGAAGACCGGAGTGTCCTGCACCAGGCTGAAGGACCGCATACCGCTGTCATCGTTGATGGTCACGTCGTATTCGCCGGCTTCCAACTCCCACCGGAAGACACCGGGGGTCTTGCCCTCGCGCCGACCGAGACGATCCAGGGCGTAGGTAGCCCCCAGCACCGAGTGCCCGCCGAAGGGAATCTCCGCCGCCGGTGTGAACACCCGCAAGCCACACCGATCAACCGCCTGGCGGCGGGCCGGTACGATGAACGCCGTCTCGCCCACCGCCATTTCCATGGCCAGCTTCTGCATCATGTCCGTGGACAGGGCGGTGCCGTCGGGGAACAGGTTCAAACGACTGCCACCGAAAGGGGCGTCGGTAAAAACGTCTATAAACAGGAAATCCAGTTCCATGATCGAGCGTATTCCCTATCGACATGCGACGGCGCATCCCCGTGCCAGCGGTGACCGAAGGCCGAATGTAGCACAGACATTCTGTGCTTCCAAGACCTTTGGACGGCAGGAGGCCGCAGACCTCGGCGGGGGGAATCCCGTGTGGCCACGCCGCTTTCCGGCTACTCAGATCGACTGACCGCCGGCATCGGATTCGATGACAACCATGGCAACCGCCAAGTTCTCCTGGTGACTGATCGACAGGTGCACGCGGTCACCGTGGATATCCGCCAGTGCCGCCGCCGCACGCCCGTGTAGACGCAATTGCACCGGGCCCACCTCCGTTCCCACCACTTCCACATCGCGGTAGGGTAAGCGCCGCACGTCTCTTCCCAGGGCTTTCAGGAAGGCCTCCTTGGCCGCCCACCTGGCGGCAAGGGCCGTCGCGCCGGTGGCACCCGGCCGTTGACCCGCTGCCTGCTCACCCTCCCGGAAACAACGATCCAGGAACCGGTTGCCGTGTCGCTGAACCAGATCACCGATACGCGCCACCACCACGATGTCCGTGCCCAGGCCCAGAATCAAAGCCATGCCTCTTCCTAGTACGCACCCTTGCGTTCGATCACCGCCGGCAGCGTCCTGAGCAGGATCTTCAGGTCCAACGCCAGGCTGCGATGACGGACATACCGACCATCCAGTTCCATCCACTCCTCGAAATCAAGATGGCTGCGGCCGGACACCTGCCACAAGCAGGTCAGGCCCGGCTTGGCTTCCAGCCGCAGGGCCTGTTCGGGAGTGTAGCGGGCCACCTCGGCTGGTATCTGCGGTCGCGGTCCGACCACCGTCATCTCGCCGCGCAGTACATTCAGCAGCTGGGGAAACTCGTCCAGGCTGCTGCGACGAAGAAAGCGGCCGACACCGGTGATGCGCGGGTCGTCCTTGATCTTGAAGGCCGCACCGGTGGCCTCGTTGAGGTCCTCCAGATCGGTCTTGCGCGCCTCGGCATCGCTCACCATGGAGCGAAACTTGAAACACGGAAACAGGCGCCCCGCCCGGCCCACCCGGGTCTGTCGAAACAGGATCGGACCTGGTGTTTCCAGTTTGATCAGCAGGACGATGAACGGCAGCAGGGGCAGCAGCAGGGCCAGCCCGGCCAGGGACGAAACCAGATCGAAGAAACGTTTGGCCACCAGGAAGAAACGCGAGGGGCGGACCAGTGGACGCTCCGCGGTAACCGCAGCCACCAACAACTCGTAGACGGCATCGCTGCCGTAGAAGTTCTCAGTCGCCATCCGCTTCTCCCGGCACCGGTGATAGCCTGTGCCACTGCAGCAGCCGTACGCCGCTCAGCTGCAAATCCTCGTCGACGCGGCCGGCTCGTTCCAGGGCGGGCACCAGCAGGCCCCGCGGGTCAAGATACCACTCCCTGGCCAGCACCACCCAGGCCCGCTGACGGCCGGCAAGCCGGTTGGCCACGAAACGATCGGCGGCGCCCGCATCACCCAACGGCGCCACGTTCCACGACGCTATGACGTCGCTGCTGGTGCGGTCATAGTAGCGGTAGACCCCCGTCACGGTGGGTACCAGAACCGCCTGGGCGGGTTCACCGGACGAAGCCGTCCGGGAAGCCACCAGTGCTGCCGCTCCGCGCACATCCGCCTTGGCATAGCGATCCAGGCCGTGATAGCCGAAGACCGACACCAGCATCAGCCCGCACAGAACCGCCGTGCTGATCGCGCCCAGGCGTCGTGGTAGTTGAACCGTACCGTGTGCCACCAGCAGCAACACCCAGGGCAGGGTCACCGCCAGATAGCGGGCATTCCAGGGTTTGATATTGCGCATGGCAAGCAGTACCAGGATGAGCCACGGCACCACCGTCCAGATCATCAGCAATGTCGTCCGGCGCCGCCAGTGAAGCAACGTGCCCACCAGGCCCAGGCCCAGGGGCAACGCCGCCACTGCCACCAGGGGCAGCCAGGCTCCCAGGGTTGTCAGACCACCAACCCCATGCAACTCGCGCAGGGAGGGCCCGAGGCTGAACCCGTACCAGAACGAATAGAAGGTGTAAGGTATCACCAGGGGCGAGAAGGTGGTGGCACCGCGCAAGGCCTCGCCGGTGGCTGCCCCCGGGATAATACGGGACACCGCCCAGATACCGGACGCCTGCCCCAGCCAGGGCATGGCCGCCAGCAGGCCGCCACCCAGCGCCAGGGCCCACAGCCCCCAAGCGCGCGGATTTGCCGGGCGGGTGCCCACTACGGTCAAGACCATGGCAACCCACAGGAAGACGCCGGACATGTTGCTCCATATGGCACCGGCCAGGCTCATGGCCAGCAGCAGCGCCAGGCGCGGCGTGGGTCCCCTGCGTACCATCTCCAGCCAACACCAGGCCGCGGCCACCGCGAACAGGATCAGGAAGGCGTAACCGCGCGCCTCCTGACTGTACCAGACGTGGAAAGGATTGATGGCCAGCAGCAATACCGCCAGGCGCGCGGCACGCGGCTCCACGAGCCGCACCGCCACCCCTGCAAAAAGGGGCACCGCCAGCACTCCGGCGACCGCCGCCGGCAACCTCAACATCAGCTCGGAGTCCGCCAGGCGCACCAGAGGCCAGACCACGGCCAGATAGAGGGGACCCTGGATGTTGTCCCGGAGTTGCTCCCACAGAATGAGCCCCGCCCCCGGGCGGATCCTGGTCCAGGTCATCACCTCGTCCACCCACAACGACTGGGTGGTCAGTCCATAGAGGCGCAGCGCAGCCGCCAGCAGCGTCACTGCCAGGATAAAGCCGGCGCCGGTCGAGGGGACGGGAGTCCGGTGGCGCAACCAGCCGACAGGTGGTACCAGCGGTGAGTGGTCAGTGGTTTTTCTCATGGGTTCAGGGGCGTTCCACCAGGTTAAGCGGCTCAAGAGGTCGTCCCGGTCGATAAGCGGTCAATTGCACGTCTATGGACCCCACTGGCACCTTGGTTTTAATCAGGACAGGCGTACGATACTCGTCATCCGTAATGTACAACGTCAACTTGCCCTCGTGCTTGAAAAGTCCCTCACCCTCTATCACGGGCTCGACGACGAAGCAGGTATAGGTTCCCGCCTTGACCTCCACGGTTTCGCGGCCGTGTACCATCACCCGCAGGTCATAGGTCCGTCGCGAACTGTGTGCCGGCACACTGTAGACCTTTCCCGGCGCCAGGTCCAGATTGCGGATATAGAAGAAAGCCGAAAGCACATCGTGGGTACCGGGCAGGATATCGAACGTACGCCCGTCGCGGTACCGGGCAACTTCGGCCTCGTGGTCGAAATCCATCTCCACCGTCTTGCGGTAGTCCCCCTCGCGCAGGCGCTTGTGGAAATAGACACTGTTCAGGGTCTGCACATCCATATAGCTGACAACCCTGTCCCGGACCTTGTAGAACGACGAGAAGAACCGGTTACTGTTGGCCTTGCTCTCGATGTGGTAGACCCGCCGCCCGCCGTGTTCCTTCACTTCCACCACCGCGAGAGTGGCGCTGCCGGCATTGACGATCCCGTAGTCTATGGAAAACTCCATGAGTTCACCGGGGCCGAAGACGGTGGGTGCGGCTCCTGTTGACGACTCCTGTG
>QNDV01000221.1 GCA_003646045.1 bacterium | reverse complement strand
GTCCTTCACCGTGGCCCTGGCCGCGGCCCTGACCACCTTCTGGATGACAAGACTGAGGATACCCGTCTCCACCAGCCAATCCATAGTCGGCGCCATCATCGGCTGGAACATCTACTCGTCGTCGGTGACCGACACCGCTTCGCTGACCAAGATCGTGACCACCTGGGTGGCCTGCCCGTTGATATCCGCCTTCGTGGCGGTGGTGACGTTCATTCTGGTGCGCTGGCTGTTGAAGATCAGCAAGCCCCATCTGCTGAGGCTTGACGCCATGACCAGGTTGGGCCTGCTGCTGGTGGGCGCCTTCGGTTCCTACAGCCTGGGTGCCAACAATATCGCCAATGTCATGGGTGTTTTCGTGCCCGACAACCCCTTTACCGATCTCGACTTCTTCGGCCTCTTCGTCATTACGGGGGTGCAGCAGCTCTTCTTCATCGGCGCTGTCGCCATTGCGGTCGGGGTTTTTACCTATTCCGAAAGAGTCATGGGCACCGTCGGCAGCGGCCTGGTGAAAATTTCCCCGGTACCCGCACTGGTCATTGTCCTGGCCCAGTCCATCACCCTTTTCCTGTTCGCCTCCCAGGGGCTGGAGCATTTTCTTGCCAGCCATGGTCTGCCCACTTTCCCCCTGGTCCCGGTCAGCAGTAGCCAGGCCGTGGTGGGTGCGATCCTCGGTATCAGCCTTTTCCGGGGTACCGGGATCCGCTATCGGGTACTGGGGGAGATTTCCCTGGGCTGGGTCGCCACGCCGCTCATGGCCGGCGTGATCGCCTTTCTGATGCTCTTCGTGGTGGACAACGTGTTCGACCAGAAAGTCAACGAGGTCGAAAGCTATGTCCTTGACTGGTCGGTTACGGAGGAATTGGAACAACGGGGCATCCAGGATGAAGGGTTGACCGAAATCATCGATGTGGTTTTCACTAACCCCCTGACCATGAAGTCCCGCTTGGAGAAGGAAACGGGTTTGTCCGGGGCCGAGGTCGAAAAGATCCTGGAATTGTCACATCTGGGCTACTGGGTCGTGACGGCTGAAGTCATCGCCCAGGAAGTGGACAAGCATTGGTTCAGTCAGGAACAGTTGACTGCCCTGCGTTCGCTCGAGGGCAGGAGTTTCGAACATGCCTGGCAGTTCCACCAGGCGTTGGCCGAGGTTTCGCCCGATTGGGAATACCGCCCCCGGGCGACCACCAACAAGATCTGGAACAAGGATTTGAGTAGTAAGCTGTCCTTCTTGTACCGCGTGTTCAAGATGGACAAAACGGATGGGCAGCCTTAGGAGCCGCCTATGTTTACCCAAAGCAAGGAGAGTTCGTAATGCGTAGTATGTTGGTCAAGTTGGCTACTGTGGCTTTTCTGGTCGCATTGGCCGGTTCCGCGTTTGCCGATTCGGCAACCCTGAACGCCACTGCCGAAGATGGCATCCTGGTCTTCGAGTCCGACGACAGCGCCTTCAAATGGTGGGTCGATGCCCGCGTGTATCTGGATGTTGCCAGCTACTTCGACGACGCTCCGCTGTACAACCCCGCCAGCGATGACTACGGCGACTACGAGGACCTCGCCGAGATGCAGAACAGCCTGACTGGCGGCGTGATCCTGCGCCGGGCGCGCTTCGCGCTGAAGTCACAGCTGTGGCACGACTGGTACGGCGAGATCGACCTGGACTTCGCCGAGGAAGCCACCGCCGTCAAGGACGCCTATATCAGCTACCGGGGCCTGTTCGGTGGCAATGGTCACGTGCGGGTCGGTAACTTCCGCCAGCCCAACGGTCTGGAAGAAAGTACCACCAGCCGCAACCTGATGTTCATGGAGCGCAGCCAGGGCACCGAGCCCTTCGTGGTTGGCCGTCGCATGGGTCTCGAGGTTGCCCAGTGGATGCCCAAGTTCCGTTGGGCCGCCTCGGTCTTCGGCGCCGACGTCGATGAATACTTCAAGGAAGCCGACGAGCAGATCAACTTCGCGGCCCGCGTCAACTGGTCCCCGATCCTTACCGACGATAGCGTCCTGATGGTCGGCGGCTCCGGCACGATGCAGAAGCCCACGTTCATCGGCAACTTCGAAGGCGAGAAGGATCCGTCGAGCGTCAAGTTCAACACGCGCCCGGAGAGCAATGTCTCGGACACCAAGTTCGTGTACGCCAAGATCAAGGACATCGACAAGTTCAGCAGCTTCGGCGGTGAAGTGGCCTACCAGAACAAGCGCTTCTTGGTACAGGGCGAGTACATGATGACCAACATCGATCGCAACGCGAGCGATGACCCCACCGACAACCGCGAGAGCATCTCCTACAACGGTGGGTACGGTTTCGTCAGCTACTTCCTGACCGACGACTCCCACAAGTACGACCACAAGGACGCCGAGTTCGCGCGGGTGACCCCCAACAGCAAGGGCGGCGCCTGGGAAGTGGCCGTGCGCTACTCCACCGTCGACCTGAACGATGTGGATGCCGACGAGCAGAACGGTGGCTCCACCTCCTACACCATCGGCGTCAACTACTACCCCAACCCCAACGTCAAGTTGATGATGAACTACGGCATGGTCGATAACGACGAGTTTGCCACCGGCAAGGACGACCAGTTCTTCGGTGACTACGACTTCAGCTATCTGCAGATGCGCTTCCAGACCGCCTTCTAGGCAGCCTGTGGCACACCGGATCCGGGGTCGGCACCAGTCGGCCCCGGATCACCCGGACTCCCCAGGGAGCTGCGGCTCCGGAAAGACAGAGTGAATCATGGCTGAAATGAAGATCGGGGAGATCTCCAAGCCCCGCTTCGAGTTCCGCACCTTCGGGCAGGATTTTACCGCGGCGGCCCACCTCATGGCACGGCTGTCCATGCCGGTGCCGAAGAAGGTATGGGAGCGCACATCGGACGAGATCTACATCATGTCCCGCACCAACGACGCCAACAACACCAAGCTCCGTGACGGCAAGATGGACATCAAGACCTTCGTCACCGAACAGGACGGGCTGGAGCAGTGGAATCCCCTCATGAAGGGCGAATTTCCCATCGCCGCCAAGACCCTGACCGACGACGTGTTCCCGGCCTTCCAGGTCACGCCCCCGGCGTTCGACCAGGAGACCTACACGGTGGCGGAGTTCCTGGCCATGATCGAAGCCCATCCCGACCTGCAGGCCGTCAAGGTCCACAAGCACCGCTTCGGCTACATGGTCAACGATACCATCTGCGAAGTGGCCAAGGTCCTGATCAACGGCGCCAGGGTCGTGACCATCAACTCCGAATCCACCGAGCTCGACGACATCAAGAAGACCCTCGAGGACACTGGCCTGACCGGCGTGGAGAACATCAACTACCTGCAGGCCATCAAGCGGGTGATCGGTTGGATCGACAAGGACCTGGCCAATTCCTGAGAGTCGGGTCGGGACTGACCCGGGACTGGTACCGAACCGGTCCTGGTAGCCAGTCTGCCACCAACCGCAAATGGGCCCGGCTGCGACGAGCGGGAAGATAGTCCCGCGATGGAAAATTCAGGACGCCAGAATCCCAGGGCACCACAGGAAACCTCCGCAAGGGAGAACGATTCATGAGCCGGGACCGGGTCGGTGTGTACTACCTTCTGCTCCTGCTGGTCCTGGGGGCCACGGGGCTGCCCTTTTCCGTTGCCCGGGCCGAGTACCCGGACAAACCCATCGTGGTGGTGGTACATGCCAAGCCTGGTGGGGCAATAGATCTGACCGCGCGCGTGGTGGCCAAGGTGGCCCGCAACTACATCGACGTGCCCCTGGTCATCGAGAACCGGTTCGGCGGATCCGGGGCCGTGGCCATGCGTGCGGTCCTGGGCAAACCCGCCGACGGTTATACCCTGTTGGCGGCTCCGGCGACCTTCATCTCCACCGTCAAGATCACCCAGAGCAATTTCGGCATGGACGATTTTCACTTCCTGGCCTGCCTGACCGAAGCACCAGAGGCCCTGATCACGAACCGCCACAGTGATGTGGTTACATTCGAGGACATCGTGGCTGATGCCAGGGCCCAGCAGGGGCGCCAGATCTGGGTTGGCCCCGGCGTGGGCAGCCTGGATCACCTGATGGCCATCAAGACCTGGGAAAAGCTGGGCATTACGGCCACCTGGGTACCCTATGACGGTGGCGGCGAGGCCATCGCCGCCCTGCTCGGCAAACACGGCACCGTCTATGTAGGCAATCCCGAGGACGTCAAGGGCCGGCCCGATCTGCACATCGCCGCCGTCTCCACGCTGGAGCGCCTGGAACTGTTTCCCGATACACCGACCATGATCGAGTCGGGATGTGACCTGCCCAACGAGATCATGTGGCGGGGCTTCGCGGTGCGCCAAGGCACACCAGCGGACGTGTTGGCCTATCTGGACGATTTACTGGGCAAGGTAGCGGCTGATCCCGAGTGGCTCCGGTTCGTGGAATTGAATTCGGCCAAGGCGGTCTTCTACCAACACGAGGAGTTCACCGCCCTGGTCAACCGTGACAGCGAGCAGTCGGTAAAATACCTGCGGTTGGCCCAGATCCTGGCGTCCGCGGAAGAAGACCCCGCGACCCGCCGGATCCGCCTCTTGGCCTGGTTCATGCCGGTCGTGACGGGGCTGGTGCTGGCCCTGCTCCTCGGTTTCCGCCGGCAGCGACCGACAGGTGTGGTGATGGTGGCCGCCGCGGCTCTGGCGGTGGCCCTGACGTTCCTGGTCCTGGCCTGGACTTTTCCCCAGCCAACGCCGGGCCAAAGTGTGGGCCCGGCCACCATTCCCCTGATCTGGGCCGTGGTTCTGGCGATCTTCGCCGCACTCCAGGCGGTCACGGGAATGAAAGCCGGCCAACCGGTCAAGCATGGCCGGGTAGGTCTGGTGCTGGGCATCATTCTGCTGATGGTGGTCTTTGTGGCTCTCCTGCCACGGGCCGGGTTCTTTCCGTCCTCCCTGATTCTCCTGCTGGGCGGGATCTACGCCATGGGCTACCGGCACCACGTCAAAGCCGCGGTAGTGGGCGTCTCGATGCTTGCTTTCTGTTATCTGGTATTCATCAAGACCCTGGGCCTGCCCTTGCCGGGCGGCGTCTGGTTCCAATAGGCGGAGAGGCTTCATGGAGATACTGCAAAACCTCGTCGACGGCTTTGGAACCATGGTCGGTCTGGGATTGGCCGACATCGCCTGGTGGCAGCCCATGGCCGTCATCATCGGT
>QNDV01000220.1 GCA_003646045.1 bacterium | reverse complement strand
TGGCCACGGCACCGCCACAGGGCTTCAATACGGCCCTGAACCGCTACGAAATGAGGCTGCCGGTGGCGGCTTCCTACCGCTATGTGAAGGCCGTCAACGTGGGCCTCAACGACATCGCCCAGGTGCTGGTCACCGAGTTGATCGTGCTCGAGCTGGTCTCGGAAACATCGGAAAACGGCTTGCAGTTCGTATCCCACCAGCTGGACTCGCGTCTGGGGCACCAGTTCAACGAGCGCTGGCAGGGAGCGGCCGACATGTCCCTGCAGATCGACGAGAACCCCGGCCGCGGCGGAGATCGCTCCCGGGGGTCGTTGGGAGCCCGCATCAGCTTCGAACCCGATCAAAAATGGGTGCACACCGGTCGCTGGGAGATGTCCTCCCAGTGGAACGAAGAGGCCGACGACGTGGCGGAAAACGTCCTGGGCTACAGCTTGTTCTACGATCCCCTGGAAACCCTGCGCAGTTCGTTCTCCCTGACTGATCGGCTTACCTGGTTGGCGGGGGCCAGGTCACGGCACCGTCTCGGCTCGGCGGTGGAGGGCAACGCGGATCTTCTGAGGGGGCTGCTGGCTACCCTGGGGCTGAGTGCCTCCCGATCGGAAGACTTCGCCGGAGACCGCAAATATACGACCTGGAGCGCGCGGGCCCGCATCCAGGCGGCCCTCACGGACGATCTGGACCTGGTCCTGGATGGCAGTTACCTGGAATCCCTCGAGACCATCGAGGACGAGTTGCGCAAGCGACGTGACGCCGGCATCGGCCTGGACTGGCGCGTTACCCGGGATCTCTATGTACGTGTATCCCTGAGGCAGACTTCCGAGGTGTCCGATCGGGGCACCATAGATGCACTTCTGAGCTGGGCGGTGTTACCGAGCCTGCGCCTTTCGGTGCAGCACTACGAGTTGACCGATGATGATCTGACGACGACGCTGCGACGCAGCGCAAACCTGGATTGGGAACTCGGCGCGCGCACCAACATCTATCTGCGCGTGGCCGAAGTCGATCTGTCCGGCGGCGGTGGCGACCGGACGACGTCCTTTCAACAGGGGTTCCGAATGGGATTCTAGACCCCGGAAACGGTGGAGGTCATGAGGAAGCTACTTACGACAATGATACTGGCGGCCCTCCTGGTGACGGCGGGCTGTGGCGGCGTGGGCACGACCAGTTTCGTGCACCCCGAGTTCGACTTCGCCTTCCTGGAGTCGGTAGCCGTGGTGCCTTTCGAGAACATCTCGGACGACCAGGGAGCCGGTCACCAGGCGACGCGCTATTTCGACAACTCGCTGTTGGCCGCCGAGGCCTTCAACATCGTCGAACCCGGCGAGGTGGCGCGAGTCCTGGAGAACGAGGGCCTGATCCGCACGGCCCAGTTGGCCGATGCCCAGATCGTGGCCATCGGCGCCGAACTGGGCGTGCAGGGTTTGTTCCTCGGATCGGTGAGCGAGTCCAGTTCGTTGCGCTCGGGTTCCACCACCGTCAGCGTGGTTACGGTGGTCATCCGTCTGGTGGAGACCGAGACGGGTGCCACGGTGTGGTCGGCCACTGCCAGCGAGGACAGCGCGACCCTCTGGTCGTCCCTGTTCGGTACGGGGCAGAAATCCCGGAGCGACGTCATGCGCAGGGCCATCGACGAGTGTCTCGACACCCTGTTGGACTGAGGAGACCATGGGTCCGAAGTTCCTGAGCCTGCTGATTCTCCTGACCGCCCTGCCGCTGGCCGGGGTGGCGACGCCTGCCGTGGCCGGTCAGGTTGCGCCCGCTGATACGACCGCGCCGGCCCTGGCTATCCTGCCCTTCGCGGACAACGCGAATCGATCGGACGCGGACTCCCTCCTGACCACCACCCTGCATCGCCTGTTGACCGATAACGGTCTGGCCTACGTTCCGGCCCGCGACCTGAGACCGCTACTGCGCCACCACCGTGTCCGCAGCAGGGGTTGGATCAGCCGGCGCGGCATGAAGCTGGTCGCGTCCGAGACCGGGGCCAGGCACCTGCTCCTGGGTTCCTGGGATGTATTCAGGGATGCAGGCAACATCGAGTTCGGGGTGTCGCTGCGGGTCCTGGATGTGGAAACCGAGGCCCTGGTAGCCGCGATCAGTGTGGGTGGCACGGGTGAGGATACGGTCAGTTGGCTGGACCTCGGGCGGATCGAGTCCATGGAGGTCCTGGTCGAGACGATCCTGCGGCGAGCGCTGGAAGAGCTGCTGCCCATTCCGGAGTCACCGGAGATCCCCCCCTCCTGGCGGGGCTGCAACCATTTGGCAGTCATTCCTTTCGATAATTTCTCGGAAACCGTCAACGCCGGCGGCATCGTGACGAATGTCGTACTTTCGCGACTGTTGGCCGAGGGCTACTTTGTGGTCGAGCCCGGTTTCGTCAGGGAACTGGGACTCGCGCGGGAAACGGTGGTCATCGGTGGCGTGGACCGTGCCAGCGCCCGGGCCATCAGGGATTCCCTCGGGGCCTGTCGCATCGTCACCGGTGCGGTGGAGACCTTCGAGCCGGCTCGCGGAGAACCGTCGGCCAGCGTACCCCGGGTTGCCCTGGGCGTCAGGGTCACCTACGTCGAGAGCGGCCTGCTCTATTCCATGCACGAACTGGAAGGCGCCGGCGACGACAGCCAGAGTGTCTTCCAACAGGGCCGCATCCACGGCCTGATCCCCCTCGTTTCGGGCCTCCTGCAGGAGCTTGCCCGGGAACTCAGCCAAGAGAACAGGAAGGACATCATCCATGGTCCGCGTCGCTCGATACACTAGTCGATATCCGATTTTTGCCGTGGTGCTGCTGGCCGTGATGTGCGGTGCCGCACTGGCTGCCAGGGGGGCATCGGCACCGGTGGACACCCTGGTGCTCGTCAACGGAGACCCCATCACGACGGCGGATTTCGACCGCCTGATCATGGAAGCCCACTCCGGTTTCGAATCGGAGCAGCGGGGTATGGGGACGGCGGACGAGTTGCTGGAGAAGCGTATCCGCGACTACCTCATCATCCAGGACGCCATGGCGGCGGGTTACGACACCGAGCCCCGGTTCCAGGAGATGATTGACGACAAGACGCGGGAGTTCGCCATCCAGGCCTACGTCAAGGACCACTTCCAGCGTCCGGAGACCGCGCCGGCCGATTCGGTGCGCGCCTTCTTCGACCGGTTCTACTGGCGGCTGCAGTATCGGCGAATCTCGGTGATGGATCCCGAGCAGGCCCGGGAACTGCGGGCAGAGGTCCTGGCAGGCGCAGACATGGATGCCCTGGCCCGGGAATTATCGGTGGATTCGCAGAAACTCAAGGGTGGCCTGTCCAACCTCCTGTACTGGGCCGACGTGGAGAATCGTATCCGCGACCAGGTGCGGGACCTGGACAACGGCGGCGTCTCGGAGCCTTTTCCCTATAACGACGCCACCAGTTTCGTACGCGTGGAACAGCTGCTGCCGGTGGACGAAGAGGCTTTCGCCCGCTTCGAACCGGAGATCGCCGCCGGGGTACTGGGTACGGTTCGCCAACGGGCCTGGGATGCCTTCGTGAACGAGCAGATAGCACTGGTGGACATCAGCGAGGATCTGGGTTCGCTGGCCGCGGTCATCACCGACTCGTCGGTGGTGCTCACGGGTGATTTCCTGAAGGATGACCCCACCGTGGTTATCGGCGTGCCGGACGGGTTCGGCGTCACGGGCACCGAGCTGCGCAAGATGATCTCCCACGAGTACATGCAGGATACGACCATACCCTTCGCGACCCGCCTGGCCGATGCCCGGCAGCAGGCCAGGACGCGGGTGGCCCTGGCCGCGGTGGCGCGGCGTGCGGGTTACCATGAGAACGAGGACGTGATGGCGCGGTTGGATCGTACCTGGGAAAAGGCGCTCATCGAGGCCTACCTGAATGACACGGTAGTGGCCAGGATCCGCTTTCGCCGGGACGAGATCGAGGAATTCTATACCGAAAACAGCGAGGTCTTTCGCGGACCCGCAGAGGTTCGCCTGGACATCATGATCCTCGACGAGGAAGCGGAAGCAAAGGAAGCGTCGGCGCGCCTGCGCGATGGCGCGGACTTCGGCTATATCTTCAAGCAGTACCATCCCGATCAGAACATCGCCCTAGGCAAGGCCCGTTTCATCAAGATCACCGAGTTGTCCCAGCCGTTCCGCGACGAGTTGGACCACATGGAAGCGGGGCAGTCCAGCAATGCGGTGAGCATGCCCATGGGCTGGATGGTCTTCAGGCTGGATGAGCGGCGCCAGGGTGCCGTGCCGCCGTTGCCCGAGGTGGAGATGGAGATCCGCCGGGTGATCTTCCAACGAAAATTCAACGCCATGCTGGACGAGCACGTGGAATTGCTGACCGAGCAGTCCGAGATCACGCGTTGGCCGGAGCGGATAGAGGCCTATCTGCAGCCGACCGGGGAAGGCAGTCGATGAACTTCCAGTCCGCAGCACACAGTGCCCGGTGGCGTCGGTGGATCGCGCCGGGGCTGGCCCTCGTTGTTCTGGCCGCCCTGGGGGCACCGACCTCGGCGGAAGCGCAAATCAGCAAGGGCCGCCGCTTCTCGAGCCAGGGTGATTGCACCAGCTGCCACGACGAGCCGGATCTGGTGGGCAAACGGCCCCATAAACCCTTCGACAAGAATGACTGCCAGGGCTGCCATCGACCCCACGGCATGGTGGGAGCGCTGCGTCTCAAGGAGACTTCCGAACGGCTGTGCCTGCTCTGCCACGAGGGCGAGGAGCTGGGGCTCGAGGCTCCCGTCCTGCATGCTCCGGTCGCCGACGGGGATTGCGAGTCCTGCCACAGTGCCCACGGTACCGACCAGGAAATGCTGCTGACCTCGAAGCTGGAGGACCTCTGTTTCAATTGCCACGACCGGACGGCTTTCACGGGCAAGCACCGGCATGAACCCCTCGATGACGGCTGCTTCAGCTGCCATGAGGTTCACGGCGGGGAGTATCCGGGGTTGTTGCGCCAGCCGGTAACGGAACTATGCGCCGAATGTCATGATACGTCGGGCGAGAAATTCGCCCGCAACCACTTCGGGTATGAGCCCGGCCCTGAAACCTGTGGCCAGTGCCACGCGGCCCACACCTCGGACCACGACAAACTGCTGACGGCCTCGAGCCACGCCCCGGTTGCCGACGGTGACTGTGGGGTCTGCCACGTCGAACCCGGTGGCGCGGAGGCTTTCGCC
>QNDV01000219.1 GCA_003646045.1 bacterium | reverse complement strand
CCCGCATCCACTACCAGGTTGCGCCCGGGGTCCAGGCCAGCCAGGACTTCCTTTTCCAGGGAGCGAAACGCTTCCTGTCCGTCCTGTGCGAATACGTCGGCGATGGATCGGCCTGCCGCGGTTGCGACCAACACATCACTCACGGCCAGCGGGCGACCGGTAGACTGGCAGAGCAGGCGGGCCACGGTGGATTTTCCGCTGCCCATGAATCCTATGAGGGAAGTCCACATGGGGCCATCCTAGTACCGGATCACCACGGCAGGCAAGAAACAACGGCGGCCCCCGTTGGGGACCGCCGTTGCCTTGTCTTCGCGAGCAGGTCTAGAGTCCCAGCCCATCGTCCTGCGGCTCGGGAGCCGGATACGTATCCACGGTTGCTTCCGGGATATCGTTCACGATGGGATCCTGCGAATTCCAGGGACCCTTGGCATTGGGTTCCGGATAATAGGATCCCATGGAGTCGATGGTCAGGTGATCACGTTTCATGTAAGGCGCGGTAACGATGCGCGGTGTAACGAAGATCACCAGTTCGCGACTGACCTTGGTATCCGTGGAGTGCTTGAACAGGGCCCCCAGCAAGGGGATGTCCTTCAGCAACGGCACGCCGCTTTCGAGCGTGCCGTCGATGGAACGGATCAGGCCGGCGATAATGGCCGTCGAACCGTTCTCCACCAGCACCCTGGTATCGGACTCGGTGGTGTTGATGATGACGCCGCCCTGCACCGTGGCCTGGCTCGACAGGTCACTGACCTCGTTGTGCACGTCCAGGGTGATGTTGCCGTCGGAGTTGATGTGGGGCGTGACCTGCATCATGATACCGATGGTGGTCATCTGGGTGATGGCGTTGCCTGCCTCGTCCGAGACGATCAGGGGGATCTTCTGGCCCACCAGGATGCTGGCCTCGCGGTTGTCAGCGGTGGTGATTACCGGATTGGAAATCAGGTTGGCCTTGTTGGTGCTCTCCATGGCCTGGACCTGCATCATCAGCTCGCCCCAGTTCTGGACCGTGGCTACACGCAGATCGGTATTGGCATTGGCCAGGGTATTGTCGATGAGTGCGCCGCCCACCACGTTGTTCCCCGGTGACGAGAAGTTCTGCAGCCCCCAGCTGATACCCAGATCGCGGCTGGCGCGGGCGTCCATGTCCACCAGGCGGGCGTTGATCTCGACCTGCGGCGTCTCGGTGTCGAGACGGCGGGCCATTTCGGAGATGATCTCCAGCCTCTCCTCGATGTCGTTTATCAACAGGCTGTTGGTGCGCACGTCCACGTCGATGTTGCCGCGACCGGTGAGCATGCGCTCCAGGGCATCCTTCACTTCATCGGCGTTGGCATAATAGAGAATGACGTTGTCCAGCTTCAGGGGAGCCACGTCCTCGACCTGGGAACGCGAGCGCTCCTCGGCCAGTGTTTCCTCGCGCAGCTCGGCAGCCGTATCCACGCGGTAGATGCCGGCTTCCTCGACATAGTCGAAGCTGTGGGCCTTGAGAATCACCGAGAGGGCTTCCTCCCAGGGCACGTCCTCTAGTTTGACCGTGACCTTGCCCACCACCCGGGGCGAAGCAACGATATTGGTACCGGAGTAGCCCGCAAGGGAGCGCAGAACGGTGCCGATCTCGGCTTCCTGGACATCCAGGGAGATGGGCATCTGCCGGTAATCAGGAGCCGCGGGTTCCGCGTCCTGGGCCACCGCGAAAGCGGCGAAAACCAGGATGGCGGTCACGAGCAGGGCCCCGACCGCAAGCCGGATCCTTCCGTTCATGTCTAATCCTCCGTTTCTTCCAATTTAAGGACCACGCGATTGCTGATCCCGTAGAGAGTGATCCGCGCCGTAATGGAGTTCTTACGGATGCTGACGACGCGTCCGTGCTGCACACGGTCGCCGACGCGGAGGATGTACCCGAAACCATCTCCATTCTCGACCAGGGCGAAGCGGTCATCCTGACCCCACATGACGCCCACGAGAGTGGCAGAGTTTATGTCTACCTGTTCGGCGGCGTTGCCCTGTTCGTAGTCGCCCGAGACGAGCACCTTGAACGGGTCATCCTTGCCGAAACTCTGGTAGAAGAATTCGTTGGCGCGGATCTGGTTGATCCGCTCGCGCGTGACCTGCGACGGCGAGGCCGAGCCCTGCTCCGTGGTTGCCGGCTCGGTCGCCATGGCCGTCAGCGCCAACCCCAGAAGGGCCATCAGTACGAGTGTGATCGTGATACGACGATGCATCCCTGTTCCCTCCTAGTGTCCGGCCGCGGACGCGGTTTGGGTCTGTTCGTTACCGCCGGCATCCGCTTCCAGGGTGCGCGTGCCGTCGTCGCCGAGGGCTTCGTTACCCAGGGTGTAGGCGGTAAGGATCATCTCGGTCTCCATGGTGTAGGGCGTCTCCGACTGGTCGTCGATACCCTCGACCCTCATTTCCGAGACATTGACGATCCGGTTCAGGTTCGCCAATCGGCTCAGGAACACGGCTGTCTGGTGGTAGCCGCCCTGGACCTTCACCTCGACCGGGTTTTCCATGTAGAAACCCTGGTTGATGGGATTCCGGGGCCGGAACAACTCGAATTCCACCCCCGACTGCTGCCCGGCCGCCGTGACCTTGCGCAGCAGGTTGGGCATCTCGTTCTCCTCGGGCAGCAGGGTCTGGGCCACGTTCCACTGCTCGTGGAGAATCGCGTATTCCTGCTCGACCCGCTCCAGATTGCGTACCAGCAGGCGCGCCTTCTCCAGGTCCTGGCTCAACTTGTTGTGCCGGGCCTCGAGTTGGCCGATTTGCTCGCTGCGGGCTGCCCACGTCACCGGATACTGGTCTGCCACGAAGTACATGGGCAGCACAACCAGCACCAGCACGATGGCCGCCGCCCAGCGCAGAAGTTTCGGATCCTTGACATCGATGTCCATGGCGGTTCCTTCCTATCCCTCGAAGATGTCAGGGTCCGCGGACTTGCGCACGGCGCGCGCCCGGACCTTGAACTTGATGACTTGCACATCGTCGATCCTGCCCTTTTCCGCCACCAAAAGGTCCACACTGGCGAACCAGGGGCTTTCGGCCAGACCTTGCAGGAAGTCGCTCACGAGGAAGTTGGAGAATGTCACGCCCTCGACGGCATAGCTGTCGCCGCCAACGTCCTCGAACCGCGTCAGCCAGGTGTATCCGGGCAGACTGCGGTTGAGTTCGTCCATGAGGTGGACCCGGAAATAGCGGTCTGAGTCCAGGCGCGTGATAACGTCCAGACGGTCGTTCAGATCCTGCCGTTGCTGGTTCAGGCGCTTTATCTTGGCGATCTCCGGAGCAAGACGGCGGCTCTCCGCCTCCTCCTGCTCAATTGTCTGTTCCAGGGCCGCGATCTGCTGGGACTGGTATACCGAGCCGGCGGCCACGATGCCCGCCGCGACCAGAACCAGGACCAGCGGCGCAAAGCTGCTTATGTGAGGCATGCTCAGCTTGCTCTGCGCGGGCATCTCGTCCCGGGGGAGCAGGTTGATCCTGATCATGCTTCCACCGCCTCTCTGAGGGCCAGGCCCACCGCGACGGTGAGCAGGGGACTGAGATCTTCCGGTTCATCCTCGCCGAACAGGTCCGGCGCGAAATCGAGGCCGGCCAGGGGGTCGGCCACTTCGCTCGGTACGCCGTAGCTGTCAGCAAGGTATTCGCGCAGGCCGGGCAGGTGCGCCCCGCCTCCGCTCAACACTATGCGATCGATGCCATCGGCCTCGCCGCTGGTCTTGAGGTAACTGAGACTGGGCTCGAGGCCCTGGTAGATCTCCGTCCCCACCGAGCGCACGATGTCGTTCACCAGCTGGGCGTCCACATCCTCGACATGCCCGCGGGCCACTTCGCTGGCAGTTTCGTAGGTCAGCCCCAGCTGTTTCTGGAACTCCTCCACGAAGTGGGCCACGCCGATGGGCAGGTCGCGGGTGAAGTAGGGCACCCCACCGTGCACGATATGCACGTTGGTCACGCCCCCGCCCACATCCAGCAGGGCGACGAATTCGGAAGGCTCGTCCGCGGCGGCTTCCTCTTCCGAGCTGTCCTCGTCCTCGGCGAACGGTTCGAGCTCATCCATGTCGTCGGTCACCGGCTCGGCGGTATCCGAATCCTCGTTCCCGAGGCCCTCCATGGCGGCTGTGCGTCCGGTGGCGAACTCCCAGGCGTTCTGGTTCGCGAAGGAAGCCACGTCCACTACGAGTGGCTCGAAACCGGCGTCGCGAATAATCTCGGCCCAGCCCAGGACCATGTCCTTCTTGGCGGCCACCAGCAGCAGTTCCATCTGGTCGGCGCCGATGTCCTTCTGGAGGATCTCGAAGTCCAGGGATATGTCGTCGATGTCAAAGGGGACGTGCTGCTCGGCCTCCCAGTAGATGGCCTCCCGCGCGTCCTCCTCGCTCATCTTGTCCATGACGATTTTCTTGACGATCACGGCACGTCCGGAGACCGCCGTGGCGATGGGTTCATCGGGAACACCTGCCTGCTCCGTCACCTCGCGTATGGTCTCGATGACCAGTTCACGATCCATGATTTCACCGTCGACGATGGCTTCCGGGGGAAGGTCGGCCGTGGCATAATGCGTCACCACGGGCCGGTCCCCACTGAGGTCAAGCCGCAGGCACTTGACGACGTTGGAGCCGATGTCCAAGCCGATGAGGGATTTCCGTTTGCGCTTCAGGAATCCGAACATCTCATTCCTGCCTTGCTATGCGTACATTGTGTGGCGATCCCGGATCGTCCGGTCTCCGCCGCGGGCGATTCGCAACTAGCGTGCCACCACCCTGTTCGTCCGTAACCGGACCTCCTTGAGCCGGAAATTCCTCAAAGTGGCCGATTGTTACCTGCCCGTGCGCTGCCTACCGCGCGGCCTGCAAGGTCGTGGGGCAGCAATTGCCGTCTGCAGGCTAGAATCTGCCCAGGTACCACACCGCCATGCGCTCACCCGCCAGCAGGACAATGGCCGCCGCCAAGGCCAGGAAAGTGCCGAAGGGCAGCTTGGCGTTCCCGTCGACGCGACCGCGCCCCGCCACCAGGGCCCATACGGTCCCCAGCAGGGCGCCTCCGCACAGCACGGTCGGCACGCCCCAGGGCCCGAGGAAGGCCCCCACCATACCCATGAGCATGACGTCACCGAAGCCCATGCCGGCCACGCCACGCACCAGCCGCCAGCCCTGGCTGATGGCCAGCACCACACCGCTG
>QNDV01000218.1 GCA_003646045.1 bacterium | reverse complement strand
CCCTGGGGTGGTGTGAAGGCGCTATTCCGCTGAGAGTCAGGTTCCCGCCAACAGTATGGTGTACTAACCCTCGGCTCGCCCTGCTACGGCGTCATCGCCGTGGGCCTGGCTGATAGCCCGGCGCAGGTCTGACATCTGGAATGGTTTGGCCAGGAAGACAGTTGCATCCGGTGGTACGAAGCCGGTGTCGTAGTCGGCACGACCGGAGACCACTACTGCCGGCAGATCAGGACGCTCACGGCGCATGTCCTCCAGAAGGCTGGGACCGGACATCCCCGGCAACATGACATCAATCATGACCCAGCCGATATTCCCGTTATCCTTCAGGAATACTTCCAGAGCCTGCTCTCCATCCACGGCAACGATAACCTGGTGGCCGAGACGGCCCAACATGTTGGTGTAGAGATCCCGGACCAGGGAATCGTCTTCCACCAGCAGGACATGGGACGGCGCCGGCTTTGGTCGGTGAGATCCGGGTATTGTCGTGTCGGGCGTTGGCATGTTGCCTCCAAACACGATGACTGCCCACGGGCGAGTAGCGGCGTTTGGATGTGCGGCAGCAACTTCGGCTGGTGATGGATCACCGTCGCCACCTTATCCTCCAGAGATACTAAAGTAATCACGTCCTGCTTTCTAGCCAAAAGTAATGATAACGACTTTCCCTGTCGTTTTCTCTTGCTTCACTGCTTTGCAGGTGGCACTTTTCCAGCAGAAATTTTGGTGCGACAAAATCTATTGGCCTCACAAAAGAGGTGCCCATGAACGCCCATCGCGCCCTGCAGTACGTCATGGCAGCGGTTCTCGCCCTGGCGGCGATGCCGGCCGGCGCCATCGTGGTCAAAGAGGAGGGTGACACCGAGGTTTCCGTGTCCGGATTCATGGATGTGGTCTTCACGTCCCACACTCCGGATGAGGAGTTACCGCTGCTGGCGATCAACCAGGCCGAACTTACCGTAGGCGCCATAGTCGCGCCCAGGATCGCCATCAGTATCACCCCGGCCTGGGACGGCGAAGCCATGTCCCTGGCCACGGCGTACGTCCAGTTGGACAAGCACTCCACCGACGAACAGTACTTCAGTCGCCACCTCAGCGGCATGGGCCTGCTGGTGGGCCGCTTCGATGTACCATTCGGGTTGGACTGGCTGTCCTACCCCTCCATCGATCGCCCCCTGATCACGCCACCCGAAGCGGTACTGGGCACCCACGGCGCCTGGAACGCCGACGGGGTGGCGGTCCTCGGGCGCCGGGGCATGATCAACGGCATTCTCCATGCCACCGGGGGTTTCGATTTCGAAGGGGAGACGGCAGACGGTACGCAGGAACAGTGGCTTGCCCGCCATGCCGAGGGCGGCCGGCTGGGCCTGACGCCACTGACGGGATTCTCGCTGGGCATGTCCGGGGCCATTATCACCGCGGCCCACGAGCGGGACATGTATCTGGTGGGACTGGATGCCATGGTGCGGACGGGACGCCTGGATATGCGCGGGGAAATCATCCGCCACCGTGCTGAAGCCGACGGTTTGGCCATCACGGACGAAGGCTGGTACCTGCAGGCCAAGTGGGACCTGGGACCGGCCTACGCCATTGCCCGTTGGGATGTCCTGCTGGACGACGGCGAAGAGGATTCCCGCCACCTCAGCATGGGTGTGGGCGTGCCCCTGAATCCCTGGGTGATCCTGAGGAGCGAATACCAGATGGCGGTGGCAGACACGGGAGAGGACACCTTCTATCTGCAAATGGCCGCCGGGTTCTGATTGGATTCAGGAGAAGTCCCAGGTCGAACCCTCGGGACCATCCTGCACCGCAACCCCCATGCCGGCCAGCGCGTCGCGAATGCGGTCGGCTTCCGCCCAATCCCGACCCGTGCGAGCTGCCTGGCGCTCTGCAACCAGGGACTCGACCCGCTCGGTGTCCAGATCCAGTCGCATTGCCTTCAGGTCGCGTCGCCGCTGCAACCACACTGCCCCGTCCTCCCCGAAACAACCCAGGATCGATGTCACTTCCGCCATGTCCTGCACGAAGCGTTCGAAGGTGGACCAGCGGGCGGCCTTGGACACACCCTTGGCCCCGGCCAGCAGGCCGTTGATCTCGTTGAGGGGTTTGCTCAGGGTGCCCAGGGCGCCGCTGGTATTGAAGTCGTTGCGCATGTGATCCACGAAGGCGACCAGCATGCCGGCCGTGGCCGGAAGAACCTCCCCCTCACCCCCCGGTCGCTTCCCTGTCTCCAGGAACCGGCGCGCGCCGACCAGGGTCGCGTAGACATAGGCCAGACGATCGTCGGCATCCTCCAGACCGGGAAAACGCACCCGCCGGCGCAGGATGTCCGCCTCCGTCCGTACGCCACATGAACTGCAGTTGCCCGTTTCCTGCTCGCTGCGATCCAACGAGGCTCCGCAGCCGGGGCAGTTGACCTCCACCTCGAAATTCAGGCCGCTGCGATAGTGGACCGTCAGCAGGAAATAACGCACGGTCGCGGGATCGTAGAGCGCCGTGATCTCCCGCGTCGTGAAAAAATTGCCCAGACTCTTGGACATCTTCTCGCCGTCGAAATTGATGAAGCCGTTGTGCATCCAGTAGCGGGCGAAGGTATCGTCGCCGTGTGCGCCCTGGCTCTGGGCGATCTCGTTCTCGTGGTGGGGAAAGATCAGGTCCCGCCCACCGGTGTGGATATCGAAACTGTCGCCGAGATGAGTCGAGCTCATGGCAGAGCATTCGATGTGCCAGCCCGGACGCCCCGGCCCCCAGGGGCTGTCCCACACCGGTTCACCATCCTTGGCGGCCTTCCAGAGGGCGAAGTCCAGGGGAGTCTCCTTGCGCTGGTCCACTTCGATGCGGCTGCCCGCGCTTTCGAGCATCTCCTCCAGGGTGCGCTTGCTCAGCTTGCCGTAGCCGGCGAATTCCCTGACGCGGTAGTAGACGTCGCCGTCAGCCGCATAGGCCAGGCCCCGCTCCATGAGCTGCCCGATCAGATCGATGATCTCTGCCATGTGGCCGCTGACCGTGGGCTCGACATCCGGCACCAGCATGTTCATGCCCGCCAGGTCGCGGTGGTACTCGTCGGTGTAGCGCCGGGCCAGCTCCGCGGCGTCGACACCTTCCTCCGCACTGCGACTGATGATCTTGTCGTCGATGTCGGTGATGTTGCGCACATAGTTCACGTCGTAGCCCTGGTGCCGCAGGAAACGTACGAGAATGTCCGGCATCACCGCCGCCCGCAGATTGCCCAGATGGGTCAGGCCATAGACCGTGGGGCCGCAGCAGTACACTCCCACGCGTCCCGGCTCCAGGGTCTCCAGGATCCGCCTCGCACCGCTGAGCGTGTCGTGCAGATGAATCTCGGGCAGGGTGGTATCGCTCATCAAGGCAACCTCGCGGATGTATCGGGACGACGACTGGTTCCCGGAAATGTAATACCGACAGGCGCGGCGGACCAGTCGTGCCCGTCGTCCTAGTCGCCACCGCCGAACAGATCCAGCAGGCGCCGGGCCGCGGTGGTTGCCGGCAGGTCACCACGCAGCACGGCGGCCTCCAGCTCCTCGCGCCGGGCGGCCACCTCCGGGTGGCGCAGGAACAACTCGTCCAGACCCTCGCGGACCAGTGACCGTACCCAGTCCCGGTCCTGCTCCGCGCGACGCCGCTCGAACACGCCGGTCGCACTGGTGGCGGCCACGAATTCCTCCACCATGGACCACAGCCCTGCCACGCCGTCACCCGTGGCCGCGGCGCAGGTCACCGCTGCCGTCCGCCAGCCTTCGGTGGCCGGACGCAGGTAGTACAGCACCCGTTCGAAACCGGCCCGCGCCGCCTCGGCAGCCTGGCGGCCGGCCCCATCGGCCTTGTTGACGACAATGGCGTCGGCCAGTTCCATCACGCCCCGTTTGATGCCCTGCAGTTCGTCCCCGGCACCGGCGATCAGCACCAGCATGAAGAAGTCGGCCATGGAACGCACCATGACCTCGCTCTGCCCCACACCCACTGTCTCCACCAGGATGACGTCATGGCCCGCCGCCTCGAACAGGGCGATGGTCTCGCGCGTCTTACGGGCCACCCCCCCGAGGGTGCCGCCGGTGGGAGACGGCCTGATGAACGCGTTCGGGTCATTGGCCAGGCGATCCATGCGGGTCTTGTCGCCCAGGATACTGCCGCCGCTCAAGGCGCTGGTGGGATCCACCGCGGTAACCGCCACCTTGTGGCCGGCCGCAGTCAGGCGCAGGCCCAGGTTCTCGATGAGGGTGCTCTTGCCCGCACCCGGCACGCCGGTGATGCCGACCCGGATCGAGGCCGTGCGCAGGGGCAGCAGGCGCGTGAGCACTTCCTGGGCGAGCTCCTGGTGGGCCGGCGCGTTGGACTCGACCAGGGTGATGGCCCGCGCCAACACGACCCGATCACCGGCGCACACGCCTTCGACGTAGGCTTCCACCGACAGGGGTCGGCGGCCGGTCGTGGGCGCGGCCTCGCCTGCCGACGTGCTGCCAGGCAGACCGTCGTGGCCCGCGGGAGCACCACCGCGTACGTGCAGCGCGGAAGGGTCTGTCGGTTTGGGATCCTTGGCCATGGAGTCCGTCCGTGAGCGGGTGACGGGATGTTTCGGGCATCATAGCGGCTCGGGTCCCGGTGCGCCTCACTCAAATGAGATGCGGCGTGCCACCGCGGACCCCTGGATTCAATCCACGCGGTGCGGACTGGAGCGTGGTAATCTGGGCACATGAACCGGAAATACCGTAATTCAACCCTCGCACCCCTGGTTACCCTGCGTCGCACGCTTCACTCCCAACCTGATCCGAGCGGGCAGGAGGCGGACACTGCAGCCCGCATCAGGGACTTCCTGCTTACCTGCCGGCCGGAGTTCATCGAGGAAGAGCTGGGTGGCCACGGGCTAGCGGCGGGATTCGTCGCCCCTGGCGAACAGCCCGGACCTACTGTGGTATTGCGTGCGGAACTGGATGCCCTGCCCATACGGGAAACAGGGCGGGTCAATCATGTCTCGTGCCGCTCCGGTGTCGCCCACCTCTGCGGTCACGATGGTCACATGGCGTTGCTGTGCGGGGTCGCCCTGGGTCTCCGGGACCGCCCTCCGGGCCGCGGTCGGGTCATCCTGCTCTTCCAGCCTGCCGAAGAGACAGGCCAGGGCGCCAGAGCCATTGCCGCGGATCCACGTTGGCGAATCTGGGCGCCCGATCGTGTTT
>QNDV01000217.1 GCA_003646045.1 bacterium | reverse complement strand
CTCCAGGGGCCCGGCCGCTTCCTGCAGTGCTTCAAGGGTATCTGCCTCGACGAAGGCCGGATCCCCCGTGACCAGGGCGTGGGCCAGGCGCGCCGCCACCGGCTGTTCGCGCCAGGACAGGTCTTCCTCCTGGACCGCCTTGCTCCCGGCGGTGGCCAGAGCCAGAGCGGTCAGACGCTCGGTAGCGTCGTCCCGTCGGTCCAGGATCACGTCCTCCACCGCTTCAAGCAGACCCGGCTCGACCTCGGCGTACACGGCCAACTGGCCCGCGTTGACGATCCCCATATCCAGTCCGGCAACGATGGCGCGGTACAGGAAGGCCGCATGCATGGCCTCGCGCACCGTGTCGTTGCCCCGGAACGAGAAGCTGAGATTGCTGATGCCACCGGAGATCCGCGCCCCGGGCATGTTCTCCTTGATGAAGCGGCAGGTCTCGATGAAGTCGAGGCCGTAGCGGGCGTGTTCTGGCAACCCGGTGGCCACGGCAAAAACGTTGGGGTCGAAGATGATATCCGACGGGTCCCAGTCCTCCTGGTCCACCAGGATGCGCCAGGCGCGGGTAATGACCGCCTGCCGGCGTTCAAGGGTGTCGGCCTGGCCCTGCTCGTCGAAGGCCATGATCACGGCGGCGGCACCGTAGCGCCGCACCAGCCGGGCACGGCGACGGAACTCGTCCTCACCGTCCTTCAGACTGATACTGTTGACCACGCCCTTGCCCTGGAGGCATCGCAACCCCGCCTCGAGAACCGCCCAATCGCTGGAGTCGATCATCACCGGCACCCGGGCGATCTCGGGATCGCCGGCCAGCACGTTCAGGAAGGTGGTCATGGCCTGTGGCGCGTCCAGCATGGCGTCGTCCATGTTGACGTCCACGATCTGGGCACCGCCCCGCACCTGCCGCCGTCCCACCTCAAGGGCCTCCTCGATGCGGTCCTCGCGGATCAGGCGGGCGAAACGCCGACTGCCCGCCACGTTGGTGCGCTCGCCGATGTTCACGAACAGGCTGTCGTCATCGATGTGCAGCGGCTCGAGTCCCGCCAGGCTGGTCACGCGCGCCGGTCTTTGGGGCACCTGACGCGGTGGTATGTCGGCCACCGCCCGGGCAATGGCCGCGATGTGATCCGGGCCCGTGCCGCAACAACCACCCACGATGTTCACGAGCCCTGCCTCGGCGAACTCCCCCAGAATGGCGGCGGTCTGGTCCGGCGTCTCGTCGTATCCGCCCAACTCGTTGGGTAGACCCGCGTTGGGATGGGCGGAGACCAGGGTGTCGGCCACCGCGGACACCTCTTCCACGAAGGGCCGCATGGCTGTGGCGCCCAGGGCGCAATTCAACCCGAAGACAGTGGGTTCGGCATGGCGCAGGGAGATCCAGAAGGCCTCGGGCGTCTGGCCGGTGAGGGTGCGTCCGCTGGCGTCGGTGATGGTGCCGGAGATCCACACCGGAAAGTCCGGTAGCGATCTGCGCCGCAGCACCTCCCGCAAGGCAAAGACAGCTGCCTTGGCGTTCAGGGGGTCGAAGATGGTCTCGACCATGAGGATGTCCACACCGCCGTCCAGCAACGCTTCGGCTTCCTCGCCGTAGGCGGTCACCAGATCGCCGAAGGTGATGTTCCGCTGGGCCGGGTCGCTCACGTCCGGCGAGAGGGAGCAGGTCCGATTGGTGGGCGCCAGGGAACCCGCCACGAAGCGTGGGCGATCAGGATCCTGCTGCGTGAACTTGTCGGCCGCTTCGCGGGCCAGCCGCGCCGCCGCCACGTTGATGTCCCGCACCAGGTGGGCGGTGCCATAGTCGGACTGGCTGACCGACGTCCCGTTGAAGGTGTTGGTGGTGATGATGTCGGCGCCTGCGGCCAGGTAGGCTTCGTGGATGCCGCTGATCACGTCGGGCCGGGTCAGGCACAGCAGGTCATTGTTGCCCTGCAGGTCCTGCGGATGGTCCGCCAGCAATTCGCCGCGGAAGGCGGCTTCGTCCAGACCGTGGGTCTGGATCATGGTCCCCATGGCCCCGTCCAGCACGAGAATACGCCGGCTGGCCAGCTCACCGAGCCGGTTATGGGTCAGACGCTTCATGGTCTTCTCTCAGGATGACGTGAGCTGCGAGCGGTCCCGCACCTCTTCGATGACCGTGGCATTGGTACGCAGCATGGACTGGATATCTTCCACGTAATCCTGACCACGCTCCGAGTAGTGGATCAGCCCCACGGACAGGGACACGGCGTCGGGATCCTGTCCCTCGGCCCGCTGGCCGGCCCTGATCTCGCGCAGGCGCCGGTAGCTGCGACCGGTATTCAGGTTGCGCATGTAGCTGCCCACCGAAGCTGATACCGACCGGAAACGGGCCACCTCGTAGGTAGCCCCGTCGGGTCGTGCATCCGGCACGATGCCACAGCCCGCCGAGAAGCACCACTGGCCGAACAGGTTGTTGCCCTCCCGGGCGAACCGCGACGTTCCCCAAGCCGATTCGTTGGCCGCCTGGACCAGGACCAGGTGCTCGGGCAGGGTATCGACCCGCCGCATCAGCGTAATCCAGAGGGTGTCACTGTCCCAGGGCAGGTCCGTCAGTCGGAATTCGGCGGTCACCGCGGCCAGCCAGGCCCGATCCGCCGCCTCCAGTTCCTTTCCCCAGCGCACGTGATCCTTGATGTAGGCCAGCCGCTGCCGCAGATCGGTCAGGCGGCGATTCTCGGCCTGGACCAAGGGCAACATGAAGGCGAAGAAGCTCTCCTTCTTCTGCTGGACGTTGCCGATATGGCCAAACTCGGGCAGGATGTCGCTGTTGCGCGGAGGACGCATCATCGTGCCGCGCAACCATGCGGGATGGGGCTGCCGCGCATAGACCCGATTGTGGGGCAGGGCCACCGCGGCCCGGGCCTCACGGATCAGACGATCCGGCTGATGGACGAAGGTCTCCTGGCCTGAATCACTCCCGTCCGCCACTGCTCCCAGACGGTCGGCCACTCCCAGCAGCAGGCTGCAGAGGGGCAGGATGATCAGGGCATGCCGTGGAGTGCGCTTCATTTCAATACCTGTGCTCCTCGCCCACGATCCACGTATGACTGAACCAGTACCAGCGCCCGGGCCAGGCCGATGGTGCGGTTATGTTGGCACGGCTGCGTCCCCGGGGCAGGGTTGCCGCCGGCTGGATCCGCAGGCGGGCCACGTCCGGCTCGCTCCACGTAAACGTGGTGGCGTCCTGTCCGCTGACATAGATCGTGATCGTGGGCCAATCGTCCGCCGTGCCGGTCAGCCGCAGATCCAGCACCGGCCGTCGCGCGGCCGTGTCACCAGCTGCTATCCGCGGGTCCACGGGCAGTGCCTCCAGCACCGGCAAGGGCAGACTGCGCACCTTCTCCGGGAAGACATTCATGGCGCCATAGGTACCGGTCATGGGAAATCGCGGCAACACCGCCAGATCCGCATGGGCCCCCGCGGGGCCGGACTGCTGGCCGAAACCGGCCCAGCCCATCTCTATCACCAACGCCCGCAGGTCGGGATCGAACTCACCGTAGGGATAGGCAAAGACCCCGCTGGCGCTGCCGATTTCCTTTTCGATGCGGGCCTGGGCATCCAGCAACTCGGTACGCATTCTGGCGCGCCAGGACGCTGTATCCTCGCCGGAACGCCGCCGCTGCAAATGGTCATGACGCAGCCCGTGGTTGGCCACCGTGGCCCCGGCCGCCGCCATCTCCCGCAACTGGTCCCAGTTCAGTACCGGACCACGGCCCTGGTCGATGGCCTCGGGGCATACGAACACCGTGAAAGGCCATCCCCGAACCCGTAAATGCGGGAAAGCCTCAGTATAAACCGAAATGTAGCCATCGTCGAAGGTCAGGGCCACGGTGCGGTCGGGCAGGGAGTGTCCGCGCCGCAGGCTGTCCACGACGGCCGGCAGGGGCAGTACCTGGTAGTCGTTGCCCGCCAACCAGTCCATCTGCTCGTGGAACAGCGCCGGCGAGGTGGTGGTGGAGACCGGCGTATCCTCGGCCACGTGGTGGTACAGCAGTATCACCGCGTGGTCAGGCACCACGTCTCCCGCGGCAGCCGCCGCCAGCCAGATTGTAAGCAGAAAATAGCCCATATCCTCCCTCCCGGTTGCCGGCGAAGATAACTCTAATCGTGCGAATTTGCGAGAAAATGAGGGCGTCGGGTCAGGGTGTGACCTTCTGCCCGGCTGCTTCGTACCTCCGCTGGTGCCACAGCCGATGGCAGGCTGAACACAGGGTAGTGAGGTTATCGGGATGGTTGGCGCCGCCATTGTGGCGATGGCGGATGTGGTGGACTTCCAGGAAGCGGGTGCGTTTGCAGCCGGGGGATTGGCACTGGTGATGGTCGCGGGCCAGTACTTCGCGGCGGATGGCCGGGCGTATAGTGGCCTTGTTGCGCTCACCCGGCCTGCAGATGACTGCGTCGCAGCGCAGCCGGTCTGCCTCGGCTTGGCTGATCTCGCGTTCGCCATTGTCGGTTTGGACCGTCATCACACCGGTGGCTGCCTCTTCGTGGACATGGATCATGACTGACGGTCCCGCAGCCAGGGCCCCCCGGGGGGCCTCTTTCGACTCGACCAGGGCGGCCAGCGCTTCGAGCATCAGTTCGGCGCGATTGGTGGGGATCCCCCCTAGTTTGTGGAGGCGCTCGACCAGGGCGAGGCGGCGGGCTTCCTGCTCGGGAGTCAAGTCCACCTGCAGGCGGACAGGCAGTTCACGGGGTGCGACCACCGTCGGCTTGGCAGGCAACAGCTCCACCTGGGCCGGATCCGTTTGCGCCGCCCGCCTGGCTCGCTTCACTTCGTGTGTCAAATCGGCGCGGCTGCCCCGAGCTGCTTCCAGCCACGGCCCCTGGGTATCGACCGTGGCCACCGTGACGATCTCACGCGCTTTCGTGTAGCCCAGTTCGCCGGATGCCACCGCTTCGCGCACCGCCGGCAATTCCTCGAGCTTCTGCGCCAAGCGCATGAAATCCCCGGTCCGTGTCTTGGAAAACCCCAACTCCTGCATCGCATACTGATTCATGGACGAATACCCCAACCCGCGATAGAGCCGCCGCCGCATGACCTCCGAGAACCACAGCACGGCACACTGCCGTGCCTCATCCAAGGCGGCCAGTGACGAGCGAAGAGAGGCGTGGACTTCAGAGGCGGACTGGTGCGCGGAATAGGGAACTGCAGGCATGATTGCCCTCCGATTAT
>QNDV01000216.1 GCA_003646045.1 bacterium | reverse complement strand
GGCCGCCCAGGCCGCCTCGTCGGCATCGCCGGGAGCACGCCTGGCGATGAGGCTGGCGTAGCCCTTGATGCCGCACAGGCTATTACTCGTCTTGTGCAGATAACCGCGCAGCAATCGCGTACCAGGCTCCACACCCGGCTCGCTTTCCTGTCGAAGAAGCTGCAGTTGGCTCTTCATCACACCACCTGGGTCCGGGCAATGAGTTCCAAATCGTTCTGTTCCTCGCAGGCCAGGACCTCTTCGATGAGATCCGTCACTTCAGCGAGAGTCCGGTGCAGGCGCGCCTTGCCGGCGACGGACCAGCCGGCGCGGCCCCTCTCCCACGCCTGCTTGGCGTCCCTTTCGGTCAGCTCCAGGCGTGCAACCAGATCCAGGCATCGTTTTTTCTCCTCGAGGATCCGCCGCACCTGGGACATGGTCCCTCCATTGCGCACGGTCTCACCCTGGCGGTGCGACAGGTCCAGCACCTGCCGGTAGACGCCGTGCTGCTCTTCGTAGAGGCTCAGCAGACGGCCCAGGATGCGCTGCTCATGCAGCGCGTCGTCAGCGCTGGTAGAATGCTGCGGTGCCATAGGGCTCACCCTCCGAACGAATACGTTCCAGTTCCCGGGCCAGATCGCGCATGGCGCACGCCTGGTCCTGCCATGTTCCAAAGCGATGTCCGTCGCAGACCTTTGCGAATCCGCCCTGGGCACGTCGATAGCGCCCCGCCGCCAGATCCAGACCCGCGGTCTGATAGTTTCCCCACATAGCCAGTTCCGCCTGCCCCGAGGACGCCAGGTGTCGGTACAGTTCCCGGGCCGTGGACGTACTGCCCGTGAGGTAATAGAGGTCTGGCATGGCGACCAGCACCCAGGCCCGTTCTGTTTCGCTCAAGCCCAGGCTCAGTCCCCCGGCGTTTTCCACCAGTCGACCCAGCTGCTCAAGACTGTCCTCACGCCGCTCGCGCCACGCCAGGGCACGGGCGTGCCAGAAGCGCAGTCGCGGCGTTATCAAGGTGTCTACCGCGGCGACCTTTTTGATCATGAGGTCGACGCCGCGGGCGTCCCGGTTCACCAGCAGCCAGCGATAAGCCAGGGCCGCCTCCTGGGATCTGGCCGCCACATCGGTGGAGCCCAGGGTATTGGTGATGCGCCGGGCGGTGCCCAGGGAATCGCTGGCAGCCATAGCCGCCGCCAGCCCTTCGCGGGCGATTTCGGTGGTGAAACGCCCGGCTGTGTCCGCCCGGGCGGTAATCTCGTACCAGACCAGCGCACTGTCGTATTCGCTCAGGTGTACGTAGTTTCGGGCGTTGGACAGGGCGATCAGGGACGCGGGACCGTGCTCACGGTCGGTCCAGAGTTCTTCCAGTTCGGCCACGGCCTTGCCGATGGCCAGGTGGCGGTACGGCGTCACAGCCCCATCGCTGTTCCACGACGGCATGGCGAAGGGATAGAGCAGGCGCTGCTCGGGCAGGTCGGCCTTCTCACGGACCGCGACGGTCTGGTCCAGGGAATGGAGCCACTGGAGATAGCCGTCCCGCCGGGCATCACCAAGACCCGCGGCCATGGCGGCACCCGCCAGAGCCAGCAGCAAAACGCACAACAGCCGCCGCGCGGTTCGTATCGCCTTTTCAGAGGTCATGGTCATTCTTTCCCGCTCGCAGAAGTTTTCGTCCTGTCGGGGCGACGACCGCAAGTACCGTACCTTTGTCCGGAGGCGTTTGCACACCTCCGACATGTGCCAGACACAGACGCCCTCCGTGCTAGGTAAGTCATTTGTCTGCTTGATGTTCTGGGTTTTTACAGACAAGTCGCCTGAATAGCCTGGAAGTTGCGTCTCAGCGTCGTTGGGGCAAAGAAAACCGGCCGCCCGCAGGCGGCCGGTGTCCAGGATTCGACCACGGCGGCGGCAGAATCGTCCGCCGCGGCAGCAGGATCAGCCTTCCGCCTCCTGCTCCTTGGCCTCGGTGACGGTGCCGGCTTCGTAGATCCGCAGCTTTTCCCGCAGGGTCTGGCGGCTGATGCCCAGGATACGGGCAGCCTTGGACTTGTTGTTGTCCGTCTGATCGAGGGTGTAAAGGATCTGCAGGCGCTCCACCTCCGACAGGGGCATCAGGCCGGTGGCCTGTCCAAATTCCGCCTGTCGCGAACTGGTGCGAGGGTTGCGCCCCTCGATGATGTGGGCCGGGAAATGAACTGCACCCAGCTTCACCGGCTCTTCGAGGATCATGATGCGCTTGAGAATGTTCTTGAGCTCGCGAACGTTGCCCGGCCAGGGGTACTTCTGCAACGTGGCCAGCAGCTTGGCGTCCACTGGCTCCGCCTGCAAACCCATCTGCTGGTTGAATTCCCGCAGGAAGGTGTTGATAAGCACTTCAAGGTCCTCGGGACGCTCGCGAATCGGCGGCACCTCGATCTCCACTACCTGCAGCCGATAGTACAGGTCGTTGCGAAAAGTCCCCGCCTCGATGGCCTCGCCGAGCTTGAGGTTGGTGGCCGCGACGATCCGGGCCTGCACCTCCTGGTCATCCTTGCCGCCCACCCGACGGAAGCGTCTGTTCTCCAGAACCCGCAGCAGGCGACTCTGCAGCAGTACACCCATCTCTCCGATTTCATCCAGGAAGATGGTGCCGCCGCCGGCCAGTTCGAACAGGCCTTCCTTGCGCGCTTTGGCGTCGGTGAAGGCGCCCTTCTCGTAGCCGAAGAGTTCGCTTTCAAGCAGGGTCTCGGGCACTGCCGCGCAGTTGATCTCCATGAAGCGGTCGCCATGCCCCTGGCTGACCTCGTGCACCGCGCGGGCGATGATTTCCTTGCCGGCCCCCGATTCACCCTGGATCAGTACCGATGTGTCGTTGCCGCTGCGGCTGGCGCCGATCTTCTCCAACATGCGTGCCACCTTGGCCAGGCCGGGGCAGGCATGGATCATCCGCATGTACTGGTCACCCGCTGCCGGCTCGGGCTGGACGATTTCCTTGTTCGGCACCACGGGGACCACCTCGTCACCACGGTCCGGCGTCGCACGCAGGGCGGCCTTGATCTGACTCTTCATCTTCGTCAACTTGAAGGGCTTCCTGATATAGTCATAGGCTCCCACCTTCATGGCTTCGATGGCGGTCTCGGTGTCGCCGTAGGCCGTCATCATGATCACCGGCGTGGCGTTGCCCTGGTTGCGCAGAGCCTGCAGAAACTCCAAGCCCGATACTCCGGGCAGCTTGAGGTCGGTCACCACAAGGTCGTAACTGGTTCCGTGGCAGCAGGCCAGGGCCGCTTCCCCGGTTTCCGCGTCTTCGACCTCGTAGCCTTCACTGGTCAGGCTTTCCTTAAGCGAGGCGCGAATGGTGACTTCGTCATCGACGATCAGGATCCTAGGCATCATCAGGCTTCCTCCTGGAGTGTCTCGCGGGGGGCAGCCGCCTCGGCAGGCAGCACGACCCGCAATACGGTCTCGTTGCCGTCGCGACAGACGGTGATCTCGCCCCCGTGGGCGGTAACGATCTTGTGGCAAATGGAAAGCCCGAGGCCTGTGCCCGAGCTCTTGGTCGTAAAGAACGGGCGAAAAATGCGGGCGCGATCCGCGGCGGGTACGCCGGGCCCCGTATCCCGCACTTCGCATACGCAGCCGGCAATGGCCTGGCGGGTGCCGCGTCCCGCATCCGCCAACACCACTTCGCCGCCAGTGATGGTGGCTCGCACGCGGCCACCCTCCCCCGCGGCGTCCACGGCGTTGAACAACAGGTTGAGCAGCACCTGCTTCAGCTGGGACCCGTCGGCTTCCAGATGATCGCCACGGACCTGTTCACGCGCGAAGTCCAGACTGACACCTGCGGCGGCAGCCCGCGGACGGGCCAGCTCGACGGCATCCGCCAACAGATCGCCCAGGATGACGGGCTCACACGCCGGGTCGTAGGGTCGCACGAAATTCAGCATGCGGGTTATGGTGTTGTCGATGCGCTCCACCTCGCGGGTGATCACATCGATGTAACGGTACCGCTTGTCGTCCGCGGGCATTTGATCGGCCAGCAACTCGGCCTGGGCGCTGAGGCCCATGAGCGGATTGCGGATCTCGTGGGCCAGGGTCGCGGACATTTCCACCAGCCCCTCCAGCTGGTCGGAGCGCAGTCGCTCAGCTTCGAGTTTGCGAGTTTCCCGCAGGTCTTCCGCCACGATGACGAGCCATTGTTCGCCGCGCTCGCGCCCCGCCATGAGTCGGCTCTGCACCAGCACGGGAACCCGCTCACCGTCCGCCGCCGCAACCAGTCCTTCACCCCGATAGACACCGGCCTGCCGTCCGCGCAGGAATGCCAGCAGCGGGCGGTCACAGGCGTCCAGTTGCAGGCGGGCATCCAACAGCAGTTCCGGCAGGGCGGTATCCTGGCTCAGGGGGCGGATGCGGCGTCCCCGGCCCAAGCGCAGCAGGAAGTCCTCCTGGGCCCCGGCCACAGGCTCGATACCGGTAAGCAGGGTTTGGGCGGCGCGGTTCACATAGACCGAACGGCCTTCGGCGTCGATGACCCAGATGGCACTGCTGACCGTCTCGAGGACCCGGGCGTTGAAGGTGCCGATGTTGCGGATCCGGTCCAGCATCTGGGCCCCGGCCACTTCCTCGGCCAGCACCACCTGCACCGCCTGCAGGAAGGGCAGATAGCGTTCGGCGGCCGCATCGCGCTGCCCCGTCGAGGCGAACAGGAGCATGAGATAGCCCAAACGCAGATCCTGGTGCTCCAGGGGCAGGGCGATAATCCGGCGCGGCGAGGTGGCAGCACCGTCGGTGTCCGTATCTGGATCCACGCGGAAAATTCCCGGTGCCATGATGCTCTCGGCTACGGCGCCATCCACCTGATCCTGCAGACTGACCAGGACCCGGTCCCACGCCGACTCTTCCCACTGCCAGGTCTGACGGGGTGCGTAGGTCCCTTCCGGTGCCGACCGCAGCACCAGGGCCGCGCCTCCGGCTCCCACGAAATCCGCGAGCTTCTGCAGAATTTCCCGCAGCACATCGTCCCAGTTGCGTGCCGACGACAATTTGCGTCCGAAGCGGTACAACAGGGATAGCTCCGCCATGGCGCCGGTCAGACGCTCGTTGGCCGCTTCCAACTCGGTCTGGGCACGCAGCAAATCGTCGGCCTGTCCCGCCGCCTCGCGGCCCAGTTGGCGGCGCTGTTGGCGCAGGGCGTCCTGGGTCCGCCCCCGGCTTGCCAGCAGTTGGC
>QNDV01000215.1 GCA_003646045.1 bacterium | reverse complement strand
GGTGACCTGGTGGCCCGACGGCAGCGGCTTCTTCCTGCGCGTGGGCGCCGGTGGCGGCGAGGGTGATGTCCTGCGCCGCGGCACCGGCGAGCTCGTACACTTCGAGGACGCGGGGGCGGGACGGTTCGGTCTGGGCTACGAATGGCAACTGGGCCGGACGTTTGCCCTCGGCGTGGCTGCCGACGGTATAGGCTTCGACCTCCAGGATGCCTCGGATCTCCTGGAAAACGCCGTGGGACTCGGCACCTTCACCATCCAGTTCAACTGGTACCTCTGACAGGCTGTGGCGAATCGGCAACACCTCTATGGTGGTCAGCTGTTGCGAAATTTCACACCCAGGGTGATAATCAGGCTTAGTAGCGGTGCTGTGTCTGTGGTCGTATCGTGCAGTACGGCAAGAAGTTAGTGTGGATCCATACCAATTGGATCCCCACCGCCGGTACGGTACGCCGGTTGCTTGGATCGGGTCACCATGAAAAGCGCCCCCATCCCGTCGAAACTGCTGCGCAGCGCCCTTCCGGCCGTTGTGCTGCTGGCTTGTATGACGGCGATGGCCCCCACCGCGCCGGCTCAAAGTGGTCCCGTACCGCAGACCGTGGGTCAAGCTACCCTCCATCTGGATAACATCGAACTTGCCGGGGCGACGCGCACCAGGATGCCCACGGTGCTGCTCCATCTGCCCCTGACTCCCGGCCAACCCATCGACCAGGCCACACTTGTGGCGGCGGTGGCCGAGTTGCGCCGCAGCGAACTGTTCGCCGACGTGTCGTTCTACACCCGGCCGGGAAGCGAACGCGGCCACCTTACCCTGGTGCTCGAGGTCCGCGAGCATCGCCTCGATTTCCGCTGGGCCGCGGGCAACACCGACCTGGACGGCTGGTATCTGGTGCCGGCCATGGTGGCCTGGGACAACGTCTCGGGGCACGGCGATTTTCTGGACTTCCAGTGGCGGGTGGGATTTCGCCATACGGGATTATTGCTGAACTACGGGCGTCCCTGGGCCAACAAGGGCCGCGATTATTGGGGTGCCCGCCTGAGCTCCATCACCACCGACCGGCCCTATTTCAGCGACGGCGTCGAGTATCGTCACCAGGTGGGCACTTCCGGCCTCGCGGGGGTCTACGGACGGCGATTCAGCAAGCGTTGGCTGGGTGAGTTGGGGCTGAATCTGGAAGGGGTCGATGCGGCCGATCATTCCACGGCCCACACCGGGTCCGCCGACGGCGGCGTCGCCGAGGGCGATGAGGTCCGTGGCGACGACTTGCCCGAGGGTATCAGCAGCGGGTTGGGCAAGGATGGCCGGGTAATCCTGCACGCCGATCTGCAGCACGATACCCGTGCCTGGGCACATGGGTCGGGGACGCCGGTGTCCGGTTTGTGGGGCAGGCTGAAGACGGAGCTCACCCTCCAGGAAGAGCGCAGCCATGTGGGGTTGCAGGCGGATCTGCGCGCCTACCGACGCGCTCCGGCGGGTGTGTTGGCGTTGCGATTGCGGGGTGCGGCGGTGACGAAGGATGCCGCCTTCTACGATCGTCTCTACCTGGGTGGCATGTACACCGTCCGCGGTTTTCCCACCCACAGCCTCAGCGCACCCGGGGGCGATACCTGGCTGTGGTCCGGCTCGGTGGAGCATCGCAGCCGCATCCTGGGTGACGCGAAGGGGACCCGGCTGGCAGGCGTCCTGTTCCTGGACGCCGGGGCCAGCGGGACCTTCGATACCGATGCTTTCAGTGGTGTTGCCGCCGGCGCCGGTTACGGATTGCGCATGCGCATCTGGTGGCTGGACTGGATCGGCATCGACGTGGGTTTCCCCCTGACTGCCAGACCCGTCGACCAGCGCTTCCAGCTCAACGCTTCCATCGGGTGGTCGTTCTGATGCGGCGCGCGGTGGCAGCCATGGTGCTGGGAATAGCCTTGAGCTCGGTGGCGCACGCACAGGAGTCGGCCCGGGTGGTGACCGTCAGTCCGGCCAGCACGGGCGACCTGGTGGTATGCCGTTTGACTACGGCGGGGTTGCCCGGGGAGAAACTGCTCCAGTCCATGCGGTCGGGCCTGGTTTCGGCGGTGGACCTGGACCTGGTGTTGCTCGACGAGAACGAACAGGTGGTAGGTGGCAACCACGTCTCCCTGCAACTGGGCTTCGACCTGTGGGAAGAGATCTTCTCGGTACGCGCCGACGGCAGCGAGCGGCGCTTCCACAACCTGGCCGATCTGGAATCCTACCTGGGGGAACTGGACGGTTTACCCGTGGCCCCGTTGAACCGACTCGTCGCCGGTGAGCGCTATCGACTGCGGGTCGGTCTGGAGGTCTATCCCATCGCCCCGGCGGCCCGGGACCGGATCGAGGATGTCATTGCCGGCGAACAGCGGCCCCGGCGCGAGGGACAGGACCAGCAGCAAGCCCAGGTTTCCCTGGGTCGACTGATCCGGCTCTTCTACAAGGGGAGCGGGGACGGCCGCAGCGAACAACAGATGGTGTCGGCCTGGTTCACACGGCGGGAGTTGGCTCATGCGCAGGATTAGCACTCGTCTGGCCGTGGCCTTTCTCATCGTGGCGTTGTTGCCGGCGCTGCCGCTGTCGCTGGTGGTGCAGGACCTGTTGGAGCGACGCTTCGGTCCGGCCATCGCCGAGCCCCTCGAGGCGGCCCTCGAAGCGGGTCTGGCCGAGAGCCGTGCCCATCTGCATGAACTGCAGGGCCGTCTGCGGGTGCGGGCGGACGAAGTGGCGGGCACCACCGACGATGATATCGTGCTGCTCGACGTGGCGGGACGGATACAGACCGCGGATGCCCTGCGTGAGCTGATGGCGGCCAACCCGGCCTTCGTCGAATATGCCGCGGACCTGGCGCTGGACGCGGACCCCCGTCGCGCGGGCGATCTGCTGGTGGTCCGGGCGCAGGCGGACGGCGCCGGCCCAGTCATCGTCGTCCAGCCCCTGCCGCCGGGCATGGTGGCTCGTGCCGGTGACCTGACCGAGGGCCTGGGTCTGCTGCGGGGAATGCGGTCCCAGCAGGGGCGGGTGGTACTGAGTTTCGTGGCTCCCTTCCTGGTCATCTATGGCCTGTTGATCGTGGTGGCGCTGGTGGCGGGTACGTTATGGGCCAGGCGTCTGGTGCGGCCCCTGGAGGCGTTAGTGGCCGCCACGCGACAGGTGGCCGGCGGTGATCTGGATTTCCGCCTGGGCGACCGTGGTACCGGCGAAGTGGGGGAACTGGTCCGCTCCTTCGACACCATGGTGGACCGTCTGGACGAACAGCGCCGCGACCTGGCCCGTCTCGAGCGGGCGACGGCCTGGCGCGGTATGGCCCGCACCCTGGCCCACGAGGTCAAGAACCCCCTGACTCCCATCCTGCTGGCAGTGCAGCAGACCCGCGACAACTACCGGGGCGATGATGAAGGTTATCGCGAACTGCTGGACGAGTGCACCGGGATCGTCAGCGAGGAAGTGGAGAGCCTGCGCCGGCTGGTGCGGGAGTTCGGCGATTTCGCCCGCCTGCCCAAGCCCGCGCTGCGCCGCACCGACCTGGTGGAGTTGCTGCGCGACCTGGAACATCTCTACGGTGCCGAACGCGTCGAACTGGCAGTGGGTGTGGACGAGCTGACGGGCTGGTGCGACCCCGAAGCCATGCGCCGCGGACTGATCAATCTCATCGACAACGGTCTGGCCGCCTGCCGCGAGGCGGAGCGCGACGAGTGCGTGACCCTGCTGATGGTGGACGAGGAACCAGGTGTCCGTCTGGAGATCGGTGACCAGGGCTGTGGCATTCCGCCGGAGAACCTGATCCGCATCTTCGAACCCGACTTCACCACCAAGGGCGAGGGCATGGGCCTGGGGTTGGCCATCGTCCAGGGCATCGTGCTGGGTCACGGTGGCCGTCTGGACGTAGCCAGCGAACCGGGTGCCGGGACAACCTTCACCATCCGTTTGCCACTGATACCGGTGGGCGGGACGGACAAAGAGGACAGCGAGTCATGAAACCGACCGTAATGATCGTCGACGACGAAAAAAACATCCGCCGGACCTTCAGCATGGTCCTGGAGGCCGAGGGTTTCGCGGTGGTCACCGCCGGGACGGGCGAGCAGGCGCTGGAGGAATGTGCCGGGCACAGGCCGGACGTGGTGGTATTGGACGTGCGTCTGCCGGGCATGGACGGCATCGAGACCCTGCGCCGACTCAAGGAGCGCGATTCCGAACTGCCGGTGGTGATGATCTCGGGGCACGGCACCATCGCCACGGCCATGGAATCGACTCGGCACGGGGCTTTCGACTTCGTGGAGAAGCCGCTGAGCAAGGAGCGCCTGCTGGTGGCCATCCGCAACGCCCTGGAAGTGCGCACCCTGGGGCGTGAGGTACGCCGGCTGCGGGCCCGCGAGAACAGGCGCCACGTGATGGTGGGCGACTCGGCCCCGGTCAACGCCATCCGGGAGCAGATAGCAACAGTGGGCCCCACTTCGGCCCGTATCCTGATCACCGGCGAAAGCGGCACGGGCAAGGAACTGGTGGCCCGCGGCGTGCACGAGGCCAGCAACCGCAGCGGCGGTCCCTTCGTGAAAGTGAATTGCGCGGCCATTCCCGAGGAGCTCATCGAGAGTGAACTGTTCGGGGCCGTGAAGGGCGCCTACACCGGCGCCACCAAGTCCCGCGACGGCAAGTTCCTGCAGGCGGACAAGGGAACCATCTTCCTGGACGAGGTGGGCGACATGTCCCTCAAGGCCCAGGCCAAGGTGCTGCGCGCCCTGCAGGAGGGCGATATCGAACGGGTGGGTGGCAGCGAGACCATCCACGTGGACGTGCGGGTGCTGGCCGCCACCAACAAGGATCTGCCCGCCGAAGTGGCAGCCGGTAGTTTCCGCGAGGATCTGTACTTCCGGCTGAACGTGGTGCCGATCCATGTACCGGCCCTGCGCGAGCGGCGGACCGATGTGGCGTTGTTGGCCGAGCATTTCCTGACGGTCTTTCTCGAGGAGAACGGTTTGCCGGAGCGGCGCTTCACCGGCGATTCGTTGCAATTGCTGCAGGCCATGCCCTGGCCCGGCAATATCCGCGAACTGGGCAACGCGGTGGAGCGTCTGGCGATCCTGAGTCGCGGCGCAGCCATCGGGCCCCAGGATTTGACGCGGTGCGGAGTGGGAGAGGACCTGCCAGGCGGGGGCGCCGGAACAGCGAATGTGACAGTGGCCCAGGATCCGGCGGCGGTGCAGGCAGCCGGAG
>QNDV01000214.1 GCA_003646045.1 bacterium | reverse complement strand
TATCCGCTTCCGGGGGTAAAACGGATATCATCGCAGCGTTTCGCGGAATGCATACACCTCGCCCGGTAGCAGCAACAGATCCGGTACGGCCGGATTCGTGGCATGTCTCTTGTTACTGATGGCGTGTGCGGGGGCAGTGGAATCCCCGCGCCAGGAGTGAGATGATCAAGCGCAGCCTGGACATTGTGGCTTCCCTGGGCGGAATCGTGTTGCTGGCGCCGTTGTTCGGCGCCGTGGCCTTGGCGGTTAAACTGACCAGCGGCGGGCCGGTGTTCTACCGGCAGGTGCGGCTGGGACGGCACGGCCGGCCTTTCCGTATCCTGAAGTTCCGCTCCATGGTGGACGGTGCCGAATCCCGTGGAACCCGCGTGACCAGGTCCGGCGACGAGCGCGTGACCTCCGTGGGCCGCTTCCTGCGTCGCCACAAGATCGATGAGCTACCCCAGTTGTTCAACGTGTTGCGAGGTGATATGTCCCTGGTGGGACCTCGCCCCGAGGTACCCGAATTCGCAGCGCACTATCCGGAAGAATTCTGCCGCCTGTTGATCGTGCGGCCGGGTATTACCCACCGTGCCACCCAGTTGTTTCGCCAGGAAGAGGACATTCTGGGCAAGGCCCAGGATCCCCACCGGTTCTATGTCGAGAAGATCCTGCCCCGCAAGCTGGCCATCTACCTGGCCGATCTGGATCGCACCACCCTGGTGGATGATCTGCGGACTATCCTGGGCACGGTTTTCGACAGCGGAACCAGCATCGAGATCGAACTGCTCAGCAACGATGTGGCGCGGGCTGATGCCGCGACTCCTGCCGAGACCTGGCTGACTACCATCGGTGGCGAGGCGGCCCCTCCCCGCCGGGAGCGTTCGGTCTCTTCGTCCCTTCTCTGATAGCACCGCCGGATCCTTGGCACTGTACTCCTCTTTGACAATGCACTCTAATCTACGACTTTAAGTTGAAGAGTGTACGCAGTTACGCAAGCAGCGGAGAAAGGACCTGGACATGACCCGCGAGATCAAGAGCACCAATATTACTCGTACCGAGGGCGATGTGGACCACGAGGCCCGTGTGGCGCGTAACGGCCATCGGGCAGCCATCCTGTGGTTCACCGGTCTTTCGGGTGCCGGTAAGTCCACCCTGGCCCAGGCGGTGGAGAAGGAGCTTTTTCGCCGTCGCTGCCAGACCTATATCCTGGACGGTGACAATGTCCGTTTCGGTCTGAATCGCGATCTGGGCTTCAGCCCCGACGACCGCACCGAGAACATCCGTCGCATCAGCGAAGTAGCCAAGCTGTTGATGGACGCCGGTGTCATCTGCCTGACTGCTTTCATTTCCCCCTACCGCGCGGATCGTGACGGTGCCCGGGAGATCACACCCAAAGGCAGGTTCATCGAGGTCTATTGCAAGTGCTCCCTGGAGGAATGCGAGCGCCGCGATCCCAAGGGCCTGTACAAGAAAGCCCGGGCCGGCGAAATTCCCGAGTTCACCGGGATCAGTGCTCCCTACGAAGAGCCTGAGAACGCCGAGATCGTGGTCGAGACCGATAAGCACGACGTTCAGCAGTGCGCCAGGCAGGTGGTTGATCACTTGGGGGGTGCCGGTATTCTGGAGACCAACGGGTTTTGAAGAATTACCGGAATAGCTCTTGATGGGTATCCCGTAGAGGCTTAGGCTGGGATGGGTGGTTGGAATACGGAGATTCCGTGACACAGGTCAATCCACCCTTGCCTGCTTTCTAGTTAAGCCTTGGTCCAGCAACGGATTCAAGAGGTGCCACCTGCGTGGCGCCGCGACCGGGGGATACCTGATCCATGTTTATTACCCAGCGGTCTGGTGCGCTATCCGCGTCCTTGCGATCAATCTTGGATCGCATCCCGGCTAAAGACTCACCGTACAGCTATGTACTCAGGGCCCATCGGCGCTGGGTTACGGCAGTGATTTATGCCGTTCTGTCGGCGACGAGTCTAGCCCTGGCTTTCGTGCTGCGCTTCGAGCTTTCACCGGTTGATCGGTCGCCGGCTGTCTGGGGCGACTGGTTCCTCGGCAGTGTCGGTATAGTTGTTGCCTTGCGTGTGGCCACCGCCGAGTTGCTGGGCCTGCACCGTGCTTCCTGGCGCTATGTGGGCGTACGCGACGTGCTGCCTACTTTGCTGGCCGTGGGGGTTGGCAGCGCCCTGGCCGCGCCGATATTGCTGGTGATTTGGCAGGGCTGGTTTCCCCGCAGTGTGCTGGTCATGGACGCCATGATCTGCTTCCTGCTGACATCGGGAGCCCGTCTCTGCTACCGGCTGGTAGCGGAACACCTCCTGGAAGCAGGTCGCGGTGGCCAGCGTGTGGTAGTGCTCGGTGCCGGCGCCGCCGGCGACATGGTGGTACGGGCCATGCAGTCCCATGGCTTGGCGGACTATACGCCCGTGGCCCTGCTGGATGACGATCCCTTCAAGCAGGGTACGACCTTGCGGGGAGTGCCGGTAGTGGGGCCCATCCGCGAGATCGGTCGCGTGGCCAGGGAAACGGGAGCCGAGGCCGTGGTCATGGCCCTGCCTTCGGCGTCCACCAGTGAGATCTACAAGGTGATTCGTCACTGCCGCGCCACCTCCCTGCCCCTGAAGACGACTCCGGACCTGGCCAGATTCCTGGCCGGTGAATATACCGCCCCACCCCTGACGGACTTCCGGCTGGAGGATTTGCTGCACCGGCGCCCGGTGCCCGTGGACGAGCCGGCCATCCGCGAATACGTGAGCGGCCGTACGGTCCTGGTGACGGGGGCTGCCGGTAGCATCGGATCCGAGTTGTGCCGGCAGTTGATAGAGCACAAGGTGCGGCGCGTACTCTGTCTGGACCGGGACGAGAACGGCCTGTTCCGACTGGAACACGACCTGCGGCAACGTGCAGCAGCAGCGGAGGTGGTTCCCATCCTGGCTGACGTCAGGGAGCGTGACGTTCTCGAACGGATCTTCGCGGCCGAGCGTCCCGAGGTGGTTTTCCACGCCGCGGCCTACAAGCATGTGCCCGTGCTGCAGTGCAACCTGGTGGCGGCGGTGCGCAACAACGTCCAGGGTACCCTGAATATCGTCGAGACAGCCGATAGGTACCAGGTGAGCGAATGCGTCCTGATCAGCACCGACAAGGCAGTCAACCCCACCAGCGTCATGGGAGCGAGCAAGCGGGTGGCCGAGCGTATCGTGCGCAACGGCAACCGCGACAGCGGGACCTGCTTCAGTGTCATCCGTTTCGGGAACGTGCTGGGCAGCAACGGCAGCGTGGTCGAGCTATTCCAGAAGCAGATCCGCGCCGGCGGTCCCGTCACAGTGACCCATCCCGATATCGAGCGTTTCTTCATGACCATTCCCGAGGCTGTCCACCTCGTGCTCTTTGCCGCCACCATGGGTCAGGGCGGCGAAACCTTCATCCTGGACATGGGCAAGCCGGTGCGCATCGCCGACCTGGCCCACCAGATGATTCGCCTCTCGGGGCTGACGCCGGAAGTGGACGTGGCAGTGCAGTACACCGGCCTGCGTCCGGGCGAGAAGCTCTACGAGGAACTGTGGACCGACGCCGAACAGCCGCAGCCCACGGGTCATGCGGCAATTCTGCGTGCGCCGGGGCGGGAGGGACTGTCCGAGACCCAGGAACTGGAGCTTGTCCGTTTGCTGAGTGCCGCCCGGCGGCTGGACGAGGCGGGCTGTTGGCGGGCCCTGCTGCGGCTGGTACCGTCCTACCAGGGCACTCGAAGCCCGCTTGACGAAAAGGCGCCCCCCGGGCCCGTGTCCAGCTGCGTGGTGACCGAAAACGGCATATCCGCCCCTGCCGCCAGCCTGGACCGGACGCGGGTGTCGAACCTGCCCCCTGATTCCCGGCAGCCAGCCTGGACCCGGCCAGCTGTGGTGACAGGATCGCACCGGCCAGCGGCGGCGACGGTCCCTGCGCGTGATTCCGGCTAACGGGAACAACTTGCGCCAAACACCGCTTCCGCCTATATTCCGCACGGCTCGACCGGGCGCGGGGGGTATCTCCGCCCAGTCGTGTGCCTTTACATTCATGGCGGGTCGGCGGGCGTGAGCCTGCTTGCGCTTTCCGGGTGCGGACCGTTTCGCATGCATATGCACCTGTGGGAGTTCGGCCTGCGGCCATCGTGACGCGACAAGCGTGACGTTTATTATCGGAGGTTCTCGACGATGGCACTCAGCAAGGACCAGAAGGATCAGGTCATCGGCAAGTACAAGAAGCACGAAGGGGACTCCGGTTCGCCCGAGGTGCAGATTGCCCTGTTGACCGAACGCATCAACACTCTCGGCGGTCATTTCAAGGAGCACGCCAGGGATCATCATTCCCGGCGCGGACTCCTGAAGATGGTCGGCCAGCGCAAGCGCCTGCTGTCCTATCTCAAGAAGAAGGACCTTGATGGCTATCGCGCTCTCATCAAGGAATTGGGTATCCGGGGCTGAGACCCCTGGTATGTGGCATCCCGTTGGTGGCGGTCGTGGCCGGTTTTCCTGTCGCGACCGCTCACTTGTACAGTGATGTCTGCCGGCCCGCGGGGTCGGTTCGCCCCTTGGCCCCCCCGTTTCGGGAGTGGGCACGGGGCAACGCGGAAGAGTGGAAGCAGAAGTTGAAACTGAAGGGACGTTCGCCCAGGCGGCGGTCGACCCTGCGAAGGCACCGCGGCCGGAATGAGCCGGTGCGGGACCTGAGCGAAGAGGCACGAGAGGAATACTAGAAATGGACAAGCAAACAGCCAGTATGGAAATGAACGGGACGACCTTCTCGCTGGAAACCGGTCGCATGGCCAAGCAGGCCAACGGTTCGGTGGTCGTGCGCATGGGTGACACCATGGCCCTGGTCTCGGTCACAGCCGACAAGCGCCCCTCCGACCGGGATTTCCTGCCCCTGTTCGTCGAATACCGGAACAAGACCTATGCCGCCGGCAAGATCCCGGGCGGCTTCTTCAAGCGCGAGGCGCGCCCCACGGAGCGGGAGACCCTGACCTGCCGTCTCATCGACCGTCCGCTGCGCCCCATGTTCCCCGACGGCTACCGCCACGAGACCCAGGTGGTCTCGTTCATCATCAGCGCGGATACGGATTTCCATGCCGACACCCTGAGCATCACCGCCGCTTCGGCCGCGCTCAATCTGTCGGATGTGCCTTTCCCCGAGTACGTATCGGGCGTGCGCGTGGCCGACGTGGAGGGCGAGTTCATCGCCAACCCGAGTATCGAT
>QNDV01000213.1 GCA_003646045.1 bacterium | reverse complement strand
CCTACGGCGGGGCTTTCATCCTGCCCATCCTGGCGGGAGAAGGTACCTTCTTCGACGGGCTGATCTACGCAGTATTGTCCAACAACTATGCCGAGGGTCTGGGCACGCTCTGGAACCCGCACTTCAGCACGACCATCCACCCCACCTGGCACGAACATCCGCCGGCGGGATTGTGGCTCATGTCCCTGTTCTACCGCGCACTCGGCGACGGTCCTCTGGTGGAGCACGTCTATTCACTGTTCACGGCGGTGGTCAGCGGTGGTCTGCTGGTCCTGGTATGGCGCGAACTCGTTCGGCGGGAGCCGGAACTGCGCAGCCTGGGGTGGTTGCCCCTGTTGTTCTGGTTGATGAATCCCCAGGTGACCTGGTCCTACTCCAACGCCATGCTCGAGAACACCATGACCATCTTCGTGCTGGCCGCATTCTGGTTGCTGCTCAAAGGACTGGAGGCGGGCGCACGGTTCTGGGCCTGGTCCCTCGCCGCGGGCGTGGCCGTGGTGGCCGCGGTGCTGACCAAAGGACCGGTGGGTTTTTTCCCGCTGGTCTCGGTGGGACTGGCACGGCTGGTGTGGGGGCGGACGACCTGGTCCCGCGTCGTGGTGATGAGTGCCCTCATGACCGCTGTTGTGGCCCTGGCAGGGTGGCTGCTGTGGGCCTGGCCCGAGGCCCATCAGGGACTGGGAAAGTACGTCAACACCCAACTGCTGCTCAGTCTCAAAGGTAGCCGCGGCGGATCACCGGACTGGCCCGGATTCCTGGAGGACATCCTCAATACCCACCTGCCGGCCCTGGGGGTCACGGTGATACTGCTTGGCGTGGGGTGGCGTCGCCGCATGCTGGGGTTGATCCGGCGCGAAAACCGGCGCCTGGCCCTGTTCCTGATTCTCCTGGGTTGCGCCGGCTCCCTGCCCGTGGGCCTGAGTCCCCGGCATTCACTATTCTACCTTTTGCCGTCCTTTCCCTTCTACGCCCTGGGTCTGGCGGCACTGGTGGCGCCGGTGGCTGCGGCCCTGATCAGGGAGATGCGTCCCGCGGGCCGGATCCACCGGATCCTGCAGGTGTTGACCGTGGTCCTGTTGGCGGCGGTCCTGGTGGTAAGTGCCACCAGGATCGGCGGATATTCACGGGACGAGCAGCAGATCCGCGACCTCAAGGTCATGCGCGACTATCTGGTGGAACTGGGTGGCGAGAACGGCGCTCGCGGTGTGGTGATCGGATCCTGCGCGGATATGCGGCGACATTTCACGTTGATGACCCAGTTTGCCCGCTATGGAGGCATGGCCTTCACCAACAAGGCGGAGGGGTTCCGGTACCTGGTTGCCTTGGAAACCTGTGAGGAACCGGATCTCGACCAGTTCACCAGGGTGGCGCCGGGGACGAAACAGTATCATCTCTACGAGCGACGCTGAGGCCCTGCCTTTTCGCCCCCGCTCCCCTGTGTTATCTTGCACACCCAGGCAACACCAGGCTCAGGAACCGGATTCCGGGACCCCATGACGAACCACGATCGCCACTACATACTCGGCGCCGCCGGCCATGTCGATCACGGCAAGACTGCCCTGGTCACGGCCCTGACCGGTACCAACACCGACCGCCTCAAGGAGGAGCAGGAGCGGGGCATCAGCATCGAGCTGGGTTTCGCCGAGCTCGACCTGGGCGATGGTGTACTGCTGGGCGTGGTGGACATGCCCGGACACGAGAAATTCGTCAAGCAGATGGTGTCCGGCGCGGGGGGTGTGGATCTGGCCATCCTGGTGGTGGCGGCCGACGAAGGTGTCATGCCCCAGACCGTGGAGCATTTGGAGATCCTCGATACCCTGGGTGTTTCCAGCGGTGTGATCGCCATCACCAAGACCGACATGGTGGACGAGGACTTCGTGGCTGTGGCCAGCGAGGAGGCCCGTGAACTGGTGGCGGGCACGTTCCTCGAAGATAAACCGATCGTCCCGGTTTCGGCCCACAAGGGTGATGGGCTCGAGGCACTCCGGGAGGCCCTGCGCACCATGGCCCTGGCCCTGCCGGTGCGAGCCGAGGAAGGACGATTCCGCCTGCCGGTGGACCGGTTCTTCACCCTGCCTGGTGCGGGAGTCGTGGTCACCGGCACCTGTTGGAGCGGCGCGGTGAACGAAGGCGAAAAGCTCGTCCTGCAGCCCACCGGGGCGCAGGTGCGCGTGCGCGAGGTGCAGGTCCACGGACGTCGCGCAAAACGTGGCGCGTCGGGTCAGCGCCTGGCCCTGGCCCTGCACGGCGTCAAGAAGGACGAAATGGAGCGGGGTTTCCAGGTCGTGGCCGCGGACGCGGTACAGGTGACCCGCCGCCTCGACCTGAGGTGTAACGTCATGCCCCACTACCAGGGCGTCATCAAGAATCGCCAGCGGTTGCACGTCCACCATGCCGGGCGCGAGGTGCTGGGCCGGATCGTGCTGCTGGACGTGGAGGAACTGGGTGGCCCCGTTGACGCGGGCGGACCCCGCACTGCCCTGGCCCAACTGCATCTGGAGATGCCCCTGGCAGCCGCCCGGGGCGACCGGATGGTGCTGCGGTTCTATTCGCCGGTGACGACCATCGCCGGTGGCGAGGTGCTGGACCCGACGCCTGAGCGACACAAGCGTTTCGATGAGCAGGCCCTTGCCGTACTGGATGTCATGGAGCACGGTGACGCCGACGAATTGCTGCGCCAACGCCTGCGCGACGCGCAGCTCAAGGGTGTGCCCCTGGCAGAGATGTCCGGGCTGGCGGATGACCCGGCCGTACTGCAGGCGGGCAAGCGCCTCTACCTGCGCGAGCTGACCACGGCGTTGGCCACCAGGGTGGCCGAGCTGGTTGCCACCTACGCCGAGCGATATCCCCTGCGTCTGGGCATTCCCAAGGAGGAAGTGCGCCGCCGCATGAAATTCAAGGGCGGCGTGGCGGAGTGGAATGCCCTGGTCCAGGCCCTCGCTGAGCCCGGGCGATTCGTCGTGGCCGGTGACCGCATCGCCCTGGATCCGGCCGGACCGCCGTTGACACCGGCCCAGAGCGGTGCGGTGACTGCCGTCTCGGCGGAACTAATGGACTCCGGCCTGGATTGGCCCGGCCTGGAGGCTTTCGCCACCGCATCACCGGCCCTGCGGCAAAGCGGACTCGAGCCGGTAGAGGTCCTGCGCCACCTGGCCGACCACGACCTTGCGGTACCCATCAACAACGACTACTACGTTCATACCGAGACCCTGCAGGATCTGGTCGGCCGGTTACGCGCACATTTCGCCGCCACACCGGAAATGGCCTTTGGTGAGTTTCGCGAGTTGAGCGGCTTGTCGCGCAAGCTGGGCATCCCCCTGCTGGAGTACCTGGATGAGCAGGGCATCACCGTCCGCAAGGGCGATGTGCGTCAAGCCGGCGGATCATTGTGAGGAAGGGAAAATGAGCGAATCTGTCAGCGGCGGTCCCGTGTGCGCTCCCCGACGTGTTACGCGCCAGATCCGGGTGGGCGAGGTGACCATGGGCGGCGATGCCCCGGTGCGCGTTCAGAGCATGACCACGACGAAAACGGGCGACTTCGAAGCCACCACCCAGCAGATCAAGGAATTAGCCACGGCCGGCGCCGAGTTCGTACGCGTTACAGTGAACGATGCCGCGGCGGTGGAAGCCTTGCCTGCGCTGATCGCGTTCACCAACGTGCCCCTGGTGGCGGATATCCACTATGACCACACCATGGCCCTGGCTGCCCTGGCGGCGGGCATCGCCAAACTGCGCATCAACCCGGGCAACATCGGTTCGCCGGACCACGTGCGCGAGGTGGCAGCGGCCGCCGCGGACAAGGGCGTGCCCATCCGTATCGGCGTGAATCGGGGCAGCCTGCATCGACGCTATGACGACTTGTTGGCTACCGACCCCGCGGGCGCCCTGGTGCAGAGCGCCCTGGACGAGTTGGAGGTGCTGGCAGCCGTGGGCTTCAGTGAGGTGGCGGTCAGCCTGAAGAGTTCGGTCCCCGGGGAGGTGGTGGATGCCTGTCGCCGTTTCTCGAAAATCAGCGATGTGCCCCAGCATCTGGGCGTGACCGAGGCGGGTACCCTGTTGGCGGGAACATCGCGTTCGGTTGCCGCCATGTCGGTGCTGCTGGCCGAGGGAATCGGCGACACGGTGCGTATCAGCCTGGCGGACGATCCGGTACACGAGGTCAACGCGGCTTTCCACATGCTGCAGGCCCTGGGTCTGCGGGACGGTTTTGCCCGGGTAGTGGCCTGCCCCACCTGTGGCAGGGTCGAGGTGGATGTGGTGGCCCTGGCGACCAGGGTCGAGGAGTTGGCCAGGGAGTTGCCGCCGGACCGCGTGATCTCGGTGATGGGGTGCATCGTCAACGGTCCGGGCGAGGCCAAGGCGGCCGACCTGGGCATCGCCGCGGGGCGGACCAAGGTGGCCATCTACCGGCGGGGCGACCTGCGACGCACAATCCACTAGGACGAACTGGGCAGTGTGCTGTTGGAAGAGATCTAGCGGTTGCGTTTGAGAGGCTCAACCCTACAGGACCGCGGCTTTGTGCCGAAAAACGCCTTTGGGACCCGGAGGGACGCCGCTCGCGGCGCGGGACCGACTCATCGCCACCCGGGAAGTCACGATTCAATGAACGATCCGGACCTCGCGACGACATTTACCGCCGATGCAGCCAAAGTCCATGGCGTCGGTGCCGAACGCCTGCAGGCCCTGCAGGCCTTCAACGCGCGCCTGGTATGCATGACGGTGGATGACGATTCCTATCAGGAGATCGTGCGTGGCATCAGCCGCGTGACCGGTTGCGATGCCTGTGCCCTGTTCCTCTACGATGCCAACGCCGAGGAACTCGAGCTGAAAGCCAACATCGGCTACGGTGAACTGGATGCCCAGCCGCGGATTTCGGTGCACGACCCAGCCGATGCCCACGCCCACGCCTTCCGCGAGGAGTACCTGGTCCACGTCGACAACATGGTCGAGGAACCGGGTATGCGGGTGCTGAGTGCCGAGATGGTCTCCATCCTGGTGCTACCGGTGATCTCCAACCGGGGACCGGTAGGGGTCTTCGAATTCGGCAGCCGCATACCGAGTGCCTTTTCGGCCCAGGACATCGGCCTGTGCAGCATGGCCGTGGACCAGATGGCCTACTCCCTGGAGAACATCCGCCTGGTGGGTGAGTTGAGCCAGACCCGCGACGCCGTCATCCGTGGGATGGCCCTGCTGGCGGAGATCCGTGATTCCCATATCGG
>QNDV01000212.1 GCA_003646045.1 bacterium | reverse complement strand
GGCAGGTCGCCCGGCTCTACGATCCTTTCTACACCACCCGTCGGGGCAGGGGGGGCATGGGGCTGGGGATGCACATCGTCTACACCAACGTGACCCAGGTACTGGGCGGAACCCTGGAGTGCCGCAGCCGGCGAGGTCACGGCATGACCCTGGAGATGCGGATCCCCAGCCAGGCCGAGGTTGCCCGTGATTAGGCCCCGCGAACACCAGCCCCTGCCAGGTGACCCACTGCTCCTGGCCCGGGAACGCGTGCCGGCGCCTGCCGCGGATGAACACCGTGAGCCCTGGAAACTGCTCATCGTGGACGACGAGGAGGATGTGCACCTGGTCACCCGCATCGTTCTGCGCGATTTCACCTTCGAGGGAGCGCCGGTGGAACTGGTGAGCGCCTATTCCGGTGTGGCCGCCCGCCGTGAATTGCGGCGCAACCCCGATATCGCGGTGATCCTGCTGGACGTGGTCATGGAGCGTGAAGACGCGGGTCTGCAGCTGGTGCGGCACATCCGGCAGGAACAGGGCAACCGCAAGGTGAGGATCATCCTGCGCACGGGACAGCCGGGTCAGGCGCCGGAACAGGAGGTGGTGGCCCAGTACGACATCAACGACTATCGCAGCAAGACCGAGCTTACCGCCGCCCGCCTTTGTACCTCCGTGACCAGTGCCTTGCGCTCCTGGCGTGATCTGTGCGCCGTGGAGCAGGGGCGCGAGGGCCTGCAACGGGTGATCCGGGCCCAGGGGGCCTTCTTTCGGTGGCAGTCCCGTGAGGATTTCGCCACGGGTGTGCTGGATGCGCTGGTGCATCTGGCGATGCCGGACTCGTCGTCCATATCCGGCCTGGTGGCCTGCCGCGACGGCGGTGACTACGCGGTAGTGGCGGGGCGAGGCAAATTCGCGGGACAGGAAGGTGGGCCCCTCGCGGCGGCGGTGGGGCAGCGGACCCTGCGCATGGCTCGCGAAGCCATGGTCCGCACCCATTCCCTGTTCTACAACAACAGCTGGGTCGGATGCTGCCGCGGCGAGGGGGGCGAAGAGATGCTGCTGCATCTCTGCAGCGGACTCAAGCGCCGGCCCCTGCCGCAGGACCTCATCCGCATCTACATGTCGGGCGTGGACATGGCCTATCGCAACGCCCATCTGTCAATGGAGATCATCGAGTCCCAGAAGGAGATGATCCACACTCTCAGTGAAGTGGTGGAGACCCGCAGCCGCGAGACCGCCCACCACGTGTTGCGGGTGGGGGAGATGGCCGGCCTGCTGGGGGAACTGGCCGGACTGGATCGTGACGAGGTGTCTTTACTGCGTCTGGCGGCACCCATGCACGACGTGGGCAAGGTCGGTATTCCCGACGCGGTTCTCAACAAGCCCGGACGCCTGACGGACGATGAATACCGGATCATGCAGCGCCATACCTCCATCGGCCACGCCATCCTGGCCAAGAGCGGGAGGCGCATCATGCAGGCCGCCGCCACCATCGCCCTGCAGCACCATGAGCGGTGGGACGGGACAGGGTATCCCCGGCGTTTGGCCGGCGAGAATATCCATTTGCTGGGTCGGATCACGGCCTTGGTCGATGTCTTCGACGCCCTGATCAGTCCACGTGTCTACCGCAAGGCCTGTCCCCTGGACGAAGTGGTGGGGGTGGTGCGGGCCGGGCGGGGGCGGCATTTCGATCCGCGCCTGGTTGATCTCTTCCTGGCCAACCTGAAGCGCTTCCGGGAAGTGGTTGCGCTTCACCCCGACACTGACCAGTCGCAGGCGACCCGCGTCGCCACTGCATGACGTACTTGCGGTACCGCCTTCTTGCATCGACCATGGTGTGGTTGTAGCCACTGTTCCATCCGGCCGGAGGTTCACCAGTGAGTTGTCCCGATCCCCATTCCCATGCCGATTTAAGCCAGGGTCGCGTACGGTCCCTGGATCTGGATCTGACCGTCGATTTTGACACTTCCCGTATCCGGGGCCGTGCCGAATTCGAGTTGGATGCACCCACCACCGGTCCGTTGGATCTTGACTCCCGCGGTCTGGAAATCGAGCGGGTTACCGCAGACGGGAATGACGTTTCCTGGGATCTGGGTGATCTCGACCCGGTGCTGGGCTCGCGCCTGCGGTTGGATCTGCCTGCGGACACCGACAGTTTCGTGGTGCACTACGCCACCGGTCCCGAGGCCAGCGCCCTGCAGTGGCTCGAACCGGCCATGACTGCGGGTGGCGAGCATCCCTACCTGTTCAGCCAGTGCCAGGCCATTCACGCCCGCAGCGTGATACCCTGCCAGGACACGCCCCTGGCCCGCTTCACCTTCAAGGCGCGGATAACGGTGCCCGAGGCCCTGACTGTGGTCATGGCGGCGGCGCCGGGAGAGGCCGGACCGGGCGCTGATCCCGGGACGCGTACCTTCGCCTTCTCCATGCCCCAGTCCATTCCCCCCTACCTCTTTGCCCTGGCCGTGGGCAACCTGGTTTCGCAGGATCTGGGCCCTCGCTCTCGCGTCTACACCGAACCGGAGATGCTGGAGAAGTCGGCCTGGGAGTTCGCCGACGTGGACAAGATGCTGTTGGCCGCCGAGGATATCTTCGGTCCCTACCTGTGGGATCGATTCGATTTCCTGGTGATGCCGCCCAGTTTTCCCTACGGCGGCATGGAGAATCCGCGTTTGACCTTCCTGACGCCCACCCTGCTGGCCGGTGATCGCTCGCTGGTGAATGTGCTTGCCCACGAGCTGGCCCACAGCTGGACAGGGAACCTGGTGACCAACGCCACCATCGACGACTTCTGGCTCAACGAGGGCTTCACCGTGTGGGCGGAGCGGCGGATCCTGGAGAATCTCGAAGGGGCCGAGGCCAAGTCCCTGTCGGCGGCCATCGGTCGCAACGGTTTGACAGAGGCCATAGCGGACTTCGGCGAGGACTCGCCGTTCACGCGCCTGTTGACCGACGGCAAGGGCAAGGACCCGGACGAGTTCTACTCCCTGGTGCCCTACGAGAAGGGTTTCCTGCTGGTGTCCCTGCTGGAGCAGACGGTAGGGGTCGAGAAGTTTGATGCGTTTGTGAAGAAATACATCAAACACTTTGGATTTACGTCAATTACGACGGCTCAGTTCGAGGAGTTCCTGGAGGCCGAACTGCCCGGCGTGGCGGCGCAGGTCGATACGAAGCGCTGGATACACGACGTGGGCCTGCCGGATAATGCTCCGGTCTTCGCCTCGGCGCGCCTGGAGAAACTCGAGAGCCTGGCCCGGGGCTGGGAGAGCGGGACGCGTCCCGACGTCCAGGAAGCAAAGGCCTGGACCCCCGAGGACTGGCAGATCTTCCTGCAGGCCCTGCCCAAGGAACTTTCCCACGCGGACTGTGCCTGGCTGGACAAGAACTTCGAACTCACGGGCCAGGGCAACAGCGAGATCCTCAGCAACTGGCTGGTGATCGCGGTGAACAGCGGCTACGAACCGTCCTTTGAGCGGGCGGCGGCCATGGTGGCCGAGGTGGGCCGCATGAAGTACCTCAAGCCCCTCTATACGGCGCTGCACGCCGGCGAAAAGACCCGCGCCCTGGCGGCGTAGACCTTCGCGGCCCATGCCGCGGGTTACCATCCCATCGCCCGCGGCGGTATCGAGAGGATCCTGGCGGGATAGACCACACCGCAGCGTGTTCTGACCGGGCAATGCCGTCATCCGGCGTTGCCCGGTTTTACTTTCGAGACAGCGGCGTGCGACGTAGCTGCGGTCCGATGCGGTGCGCGGGAGTATCTGCGCCGTCGGACCCGGCGGCACGGTTCTGGCAATCGGGGGCACCGCAAACCCTCCACAGTCCACCTCCCGGTTTGAAGGTCATCATGAAACGAATTCTCATGTCGGGGACCGTTCTGGTTCTCGCAGTCGGTCTGCTGTCCTGTCCGGCCGCAACCCGACCGGCGGCTGCCCAGGTGGTAATCAACGAGATCCTGGCCGACCCGGCCCGGGATTGGGACGGCGATGGTACCGTGGATACCCGGTCCGACGAATGGGTCGAGGTGCTCAACCAGGGCTCCGCGGCGGTGGATCTGGCCGAATACTGGCTCAAGGATGACGCCGCCGCCGCACCACGCATGCAACTGGATGGCCTGCTGGTCCCCGGAGCCACCGCGGTGTTCTTCGGCAGCGACGCCGAAGCATGGCAGGACGCCACGGGGTTGTCGGGCAGTGCCCTGAGCCTGAACAATGGCGGCGACACGGTAGTGCTGCTGCGTACGGTGGCGGGCAGCGATCCCCTGGCCACCGAGGCGGTGGACACGGTGACTTATCTTTCCCACACCGCGGATGACGATCGCTCCAGTGGTTGGGATACCAACCAGGGCGGGTGGGTACTCTACGACGGACTGAATCCCTACAGCGGGAGCCTGGAGCCCGGCTCCACAGGCTGTCCGCCGACGCCCGGGGATATCAATCTGTGCAACGGCGAGGTGGCTGACGCCGAGGTCAGCTTCTCGGCCGTGAAGGTCTTATACCGCTGACCGGTCGCGACGGCACCGCGGCCGGGGCGCGGGGGGCGGGCAGGGAGGCCCGTGCCCCGCGCCGTGGCGGCTTTCGCCGGTACAGTGGGCCGTGCACCAAGCCGGTGCGTCAAGGTCCTGTATCTTCACACCCGCCTTGTGTTTCCCGCCCGAATCTACTTTGATTTCCCCAACGGATGCGCTACAGTCCGAGACCCGACTTATCGGCTCACAATGGCACCCGCGCAGGCGCCTGTCCTGCTGCGCCAAAACCGGTCCGACCGCGCCAACCCTGGCCTGGAGACACCATGCAGTTGAACGAAAACCACAAGATGATCCGCCAGATGGCCCGCGATTTCGCCCGCACCAGGCTGGCCCCCATTGCGGCGGAGATCGACCGGACGGCCGTTTTCCCCGAGGCCACCGTGAAGGAGATGGGCGAACTGGGTTTTCTGGGCCTGGCCTGTCCCGAGGCCTACGGCGGTGTGGGTGCCGACACCACCAGTTACACGCTGGTGGTGGAGGAGATTTCCCGCGTCTGCGGCAGCCACGGTCTGACCGTCGCCGCCCACAACAGTCTGGGTTTGTGGCCCATCGCCGCCTTGGGCACCGAGGAACAGAAGAAGAGGTTCCTGCCCCCCGCCGCGGCCGGAAAGTCCCTGCTCAGTTTCGGCCTGACCGAGGCCGAAGCCGGCAGCGACGCCGGTGGCACCCGCACCACCGCGGTAAAGGACGGCGACCACTGGGTCCTCAACGGCACCAAGATGTGGATCACCAACAGCCACTTCGCCGACGCCCTGGTCAT